>JBCDFY010000179.1:0-15278 GCA_039176995.1 Bacteroidota bacterium | reverse complement strand
TTCAAAAATAGGTAGACAGGATACGAATCCTGCCTACTCTGGATGCTTGCTCTAAAGCAACCTCCTTTGTGCCCTAAATTTAATATTTTTTCAATGAACTATTTGGTTTTTTACATAGTACCTATGTGGTAAACAGTTACAATAATTGAGAAAAAGAAGACTTACAACATCGCTAAAGTTGCTGTCAATCACCTGAAATCAATTTATTGTCGGCTTTATACCAATTTCATGTTATGGATTTCTTTCTAAAAACCTTCTGCATCGTCATCTGGATTTCTTACATCACCAACGCCATTCAGATCACCATTAGGCAAAACTTGAATCGCTTTGATAATTGCCATGCGCTCTAGTTCCCTGAACTGATAGCCGCGTGCTTCTAAACTGTCTTTTACTATACTTGGGAAGTTCCTTTTTTCAATCCAAATTTCGTCAGGTCGCCACTGATGATGGAAACGTCCTACTTGCACTGCATCGTTCAAATCCATATCAAACTCGATGACGTTGAGCATGGTTTGTAGTACTGCAGTAATGATGGTTGAACCGCCTGGTGCGCCTACGACCATGAATAGTTTTCCATCTTTTTCTAAGATGCTGGGCGTCATGGAACTCAACATTCGTTTACCTGGCTGAATGGCATTCGCTTCTGCGCCAACGAGTCCAAATTGATTGGGTACACCTGGCTTAGAACTGAAATCATCCATTTCATTATTTAGGAAAAAACCTGCACCACCAACGACTACTTTTGAGCCATAGTTAGAGTTGAGTGTCGTCGTTACGGAAACGGCATTTCTTTCTGCATCCACAATGGAAGTATGTGTCGTCTCAAAACTTTCCAGCACCACTTCAAATTCTCCTCCGCCAATGGAATCACTCGAAGTTGGATAATACTCATCATAATCTGCCATACGTTCTCTTAAATATTCGTCGCTCAATAATTCTTCCGTTGGTACATTATAAAAATCGCTGTCTCCCAAGTGTTTAGAGCGATCTGCAAAAGCACGACGCTCCACTTCCGCCATTAAATGCACGGATTCAGGCGTGTGAAAACCATAGTCACTCAATGGATAACCTTCCAGCATTTTAAGCATTTGTGCTACAGCAATTCCGCCGCTTGAAGAAGGTGGCATGGAAATTAAGCGGTAGTTTTTGTAATCCGCAGTAATGGGTTCACGCCATTTGGCATCGTAGTTTTTGAGGTCTTCTAAAGTAATAATTCCTTCTCCTCGTTCCATTTCTGCAACTAGCAATTCTGCTGTTTTGCCTTGATAGAAACCCTCTTTTCCTTGTTCTTGAATCAACTTCAAAGTTGTTGCCAATTCACTTTGTACCAAGTTGAAGCCTTTCAAGAACGTATCTTGCTTTGTGAAGACGTTTTCGGTGGTATTGTACTCTTTGAAGTAAGATTGAAAGCGATTCAAACGCTTAGTTTCAGTGTCGGAGAGTCGGAAACCATCTTTCGCCAACTCATATGCTGGACGCACCAATTCTGCCCATTCCAACTTTCCACATTTTTGATGCGCTTCCCACATTCCAGCTACTGTTCCAGGTACACCAGAGGCTAAATGACCAATTGTACTCAAGCCTTTGACCACTTCTTTTTCTTCATCCAAATACATATCTCGACTAGCTGCTGCAGGTGCTTTTTCTCGATAATCCAAAGCATCAATCGCTCCATCTGCTTGTCGAATCACCATAAATCCACCACCACCAATATTTCCTGCTCTTGGATAGACTACAGCCAATGCAAATTGAACTGCAATGACTGCATCTACGGCATTTCCGCCCTTTGCCAATATTTCTGCCCCAACATCCGAAGCTAGAGGATGCGCAGAAACGACCATTGCAGAATCTTCGGTGATGTTTTTATTAATTTGATAAATGGAGGCATCTGTGACTGTGGCAGCTTGCTGACAAGAATGGAATAGAATGGAAGTGCCTAAAAGTAAGAAAATTAGATAACGCATAAAGTTGAGTTTGAGTCCTGAATTTCGTTTTTATAAGATAAGGAATACCAAGGTAGGGAAATTGTTGAAATTGAGTGGTTGAATGTTAGTTAGGTGTGTATAGTAAATTGCACAAATGCCAAATAATACTTGCTAAGAGCAGCTTGTTTTGGAGTTGGATAGACTCGATGCCGCTATGAATTGACAAGGGCGGAGACTAGCGTTTATATTATTTCAAAACTTCTGTAAAAGTACAATTTGTTGTATGCACGTCAGTTAACACCACTGAATAATGTAAAGAAGAAGTTAATTTATATACACTACAAAGCACATAAAATCCCTTTTACTTGGAATTATGTTACTTTTGCAACTGAATTATCATTCACGGGATAAAAATCATTCCAAAGCATAAAATTATACAAGCGACATGAACGAACAAGTGCATTTAGAAGAGGCTTTCAATGAAAAAGGGGAAGCAATAAGCCCAATTTTACCAGAAGGTGTAAAAAACTTCTTAATCGACATTGACGGAACAGTTTGCGACGATGTTCCCAATGAAGAGCCAGAGCGTATGGCAACTGTTTTGCCTTATCCAGATGCGTTGAAAATTGTCAATAAATGGTACGACGAAGGGCATTTGATTACCTTCTTTACTTCCAGAACAGAAGAGCATCGTGAAGTGACCGAAGAATGGTTGAAAAAGCACGACTTCAAGTATCATGGATTGTTAATGGACAAGCCAAGAGGTGGCAATTACCATTGGATTGACAACCACATCGTGAAAGCAACGCGTTTCAAAGGAAAATTCACGGATTTGGTTGTGGCAACACACGAAATTGAAGTTTTCCAAAAATAAAAATGACATCGGTTGTCCTAACCAAATTTCTTTTTGCTACATAAAACAAATTGTTGTATAATTGTACTCGAAAGACAAGTATTGATGGAAAACTCGTCCACCAATATCTCTCATATTCTATAAATATATACATCCTATTATATGTCATTTGAAATAGAAGGCAAGCTCCACAAAAAATTCGATACAGAAAGTAAAAGCGCTAGCTTCCAAGCACGCGAATTCGTCATAGAAACAGATGGTACGTATCCTCAATTCGTCAAATTTCAGCTTACACAAGATCGTTGTGGTTTGGTAGAGAATTATCAAGAGGGACAAATGATCAAAGTTCATTTTGACTTGCGAGGAAGAGAATGGAATGGAAAATATTTCACCAATCTGAATGCTTGGCGAATCGAAGGTGCAAGTGCTGCTGCCCCAGAAGTGGCTGCCGATCCAATGCCGAACGATGAAGATTTTCCATCGGCTGGCGATGAACCTTCAACTCAAGGTTTTGCGGATGATTTGCCATTCTAGTAAGAGATTAGAAGCTCATAGTTGAGCAAAATAAAAAAGTCGAATGTTAGATTTTCATCTTGATATTCGACTTTTTTATCTGCTAAGCATTGCTAAGAGATTATAGATACTTAGTCAAATTTCGATCTACTAAAATATCTTTCAGCTCTTTAAGCATCTTATATTTATTAGGTAAAACCTTTCTAAATGCATCTTTCACTGCGACGAAAGTACCACGCTCCATCATATCAGGCACCATTTCTTTCAAGGTCTTCTTCACGTATTTCAGATCGTTCTTCAAGATGGATTTTAAAGAAGGAATATCATGCCAATCTGCTTCCACTGCGTAGGCTTGCTCAAAGATGCCTTCTACTTCGTCTTCTACGGGGTCAAGTGCAATGATTCGATCATCACCTTCTTGTAAAACGATTGCCTTAACACCGTTCGCGCTACTTTGTGGTAAATCCCAATTTTCTCCTTCGTCTTGGACTAGGAACACTTCCAAGCCCTTATCATTAACTCGATAGATGATGATGTTTGAAGTTTCTTGCATAATAAAATATTTAGGAAGCTGAACCGCTGCACTTTTGATACAAAAACACGGCGTCTGCTTCATTAAAAACTAAACGCGAAGATAGACAAAAGGTTCTTTGTTGCATTTTGAGTTATAAACCGTAGAAAAATGCAGCCTTCGATTTCAAACCATTTCGATTGGAATAGGTTAAGCTAAAAGAAAATAGTTAGTTTGATGAGTGAATTGAAAGAGAATCCAATAGATAAAGATAAGATTGCCGAAAATCCGCATTTACTGCCTTATGCACATACGGTTGGAGGGGCAGTAATCAAACCAATTGACAAAGGTCGAGTAAAAGGGTTGGCGGTTTCCGCTATGCACGAACAAACGAATATGCAGCTCGACCAAATTCGTAAGCAAGTGGAACTCTTGGTCACGCAAGCTCAATTGATTCATGATCGAGTAGAGGTTTCGGAGCGGATTTATCTGGCAGATATAAATTTTAAGCCTTTGATCGGAACCATTTACCATCTTTATCGACGCAAAAATGGTAAAGACGTACTTTCTATGGTTGCGCCCAACGAGTGGGGACGTTCCCAGCCTTATGAATTTGTCGCTTCCGTGAAATTATTAGCGGATCATACTTGGGAGATTATGGATTCTTGAGAAGAGAGTTGCACGCAGAGGGCGCAGACACTCAAGATAACAAAACTTGGCAAGTTTAAACCATAGAAAAATACCAATCATCGGACCTTCGCTGATTCAATAGAAAGAAACTTACCAAGTTTAACATTTCTTCTCTCAGGACATACTTTCTACTTTCTCATTTTCAATTACATTCCTCACTTTGTAAGGACGCTTTTGTTGCGATTCGTAGTAGGTGCGCATTTGTAATTCGATGACTATACCAATGGTGATGAATTGGATACCTGCAATGACGAGCAAAAAACCTAAAATCAACAACGGTCGTCCCCAAATGTCTTGTCCCATTAATTTTAAAACTCCAAAGTAAGCATTAATCAACAAGCCAATGAGGAACGCCATGACACCAATATTTCCAAATAAATGCATTGGGCGCTGCATGTATTTTTTGAAAAATAGCATTAATAAAAGATCACTCATTACTTTAAAAGTGCGTCCCAAACCGTACTTGGACTTACCAAATTGGCGCGCATGATGCTTAACATCTACTTGAGTGACTTTCGCTCCTTCTAGCACTGCCAATAAGGTAATGAAACGATGCAATTCGCCATAAATTCCTAAGTCTTGTGCCAGTTCATTCGTAAATACTTTGAGTGCACAACCGTAATCTTTCAAACGAACACCCGAAGAAGAACGAATAATAGAATTTGCAATCTGGCTTGGCAATTTTCGCAGCAGCGCACCATCTTTTCGATTTACGCGATTCCCAACGATCATATCATACTCTCCTTCCTTCAAAATGCGCAACATTTCAGGAATATCCCTTGGGTCATTCTGTAAATCACCGTCCATAGTGACGATGTACTTGCCTTTTGCATAATCAATACCCGCCATCAAAGCGAGACTCTGTCCATAGTTTTTTCGGAACTCTATAATTCTTAGACCATTATGCTGAATCGCTTTCAAATTTGCCAGAGTCGCATCCGTTGAGCCATCGTCCACATACACAATTTCATATTCGTAGTTGACCAATGCTTCGCTGATGCGCTCCACCAATAGACGCACATTGTCTTCTTCATTATACACACAAACGACCACGGAAAGTTCTGGCTGCATATGAAATCGTATTTTTGTCGCAAAAGTAAGTTTTTTAAGGGATTGGGAAGAGAAAGAAATAGCAATGCATGTAGCCCTGATCAAATCAATCGGGTTCGATGCCCGATTGATTTGAAAAAAGCAAAGAGATGAGTGTATGATCTTATTCTTTCTTCAATGAAACTGCAGTTTGGGACATCCACAATTATCAAAATTAAAACGAAACCTAATTATGAGAATTAAAGCTGTTCTTCTATTACTCCTAACTTGGTCTTGTCAACAAGCAAAAAAAGAAACTGATCGGACAAATGATGCAGTTGAAGAAAAACCAGTTCAACTGGATACTTCCATAGCATTAATAGACACCTTGATAAAAAAATCCATAGCTAAAACTAAAATATATAATTACGACACCCTAGCTTGGACGGATATACTTGATCTAGATTCTTCTATTATTTTGGACTTGAAATATGCGACGCAGGATAATTTTGTTAAGACAAAAATGTACGATTGTGGGCGTTGTTTTTTACGTCCCAAAGTTGCCAAAGCGGTGTTAATAGCCCATCAAAATCTACAGAGAAAAGGCTTAGGCTTGAAAATGTTCGATTGCTACCGTCCGCGTCCTATTCAATGGAAATTATGGGGAAAGCTGCCTGATCCACGCTATGTCGCCGATCCTAAAAAAGGCTCTATGCACAATCGTGGTGGTGCGGTGGATTTGACTATTGTGGATAGTTCAGGCAATGAATTAGATATGGGAACACCTTTCGATTTTTTTGGTCGAGAGGCATATCATGCTTACATGGATTTGCCCGAAGAGGTACTTAAAAATCGAACGTTGCTGAAGGAAACAATGGGACAGGTTGGCTTCTCTCCCATCACCACAGAGTGGTGGCATTATTCTTTTCGGGCAGAACAATATGGCTTATCAGATATGCTTTGGGAATGTGGTGACGAAGGGGAGTAATGTGCGTATTCAAAAGAATAAGTCGTGCAGATTTTCACTACTGAATGAGTGTGTCAAGCACCTGAATTAATTGGTGATATTAGACTAATTTGAAGGTATTAAATCATGGAGGTTTTCAAAAATCTCCATGATTTCACAGCTCAACATTGTTAGTTGCTGTATTCAAATAAGCATCGATTTTACAAAGGTTAATGAGTATTCCCGCTTATTACTTATTAAACTTCCAACACCAATTTTAGTCTAAGCAGCAAACTACAAACTATACACTATGGGTATTTTAAACTGCACCACCACAGGGATGGCAACCTATGTGCCGTCCGAAGCTGTACCTTGGGATAAAAATCGAGCACAGCATCTTTTTCGTCGAATGGGGTTTGGCTTACCGCCTAATCAAATTGAAACCGCCTTGGCGATGTCTCCCGGAAATTTAGTAGATCAAATCATTGATGCGGCCATTGCCTTACCACTAGCTACTCCTCCCGAATGGAAAGATTGGCCCGCTTCTCGTTACGAAGAGCCCGAAGATTATATCCAGCAAACCATTTCTTGGACGATTCAATGGACAGCGGATATGCTCAAAAATGGTTTTCGAGAAAAAATGGCGCTTTTCTGGCACAATCATTTTGTAACCGAACTCGAAAATTATCGCTGCCCTTCTTGGCAATATCAATACCATAAAGTCTTACAAGAAAATGCACTTGGTAATTTTAAGACATTCGTGCAAGAAATTGGTAAAACGCCCGCGATGCTCGTCTATCTAAACGGTGTGCAAAATACGCGTCGCGAACCAAATGAGAATTACGCCCGTGAATTATATGAGCTTTTCACTTTGGGTCAAGACAATGGTTATACACAGCAAGATATCGAAGAAACAGCTCGCGCTCTGACGGGCTGGAATAATATTGAAGAATTTTGTTTGCCAATTCAGTTTTTCCCATTGACACACGATAATAGAAGCAAAACTATTTTTGGAAAAACAGGTAATTGGGGATATGAAGAAGTGCATGATATCTTGTTTGAAGAACGTAGAGACGAAATTGCAACTTTTATTTGTGGTAAAATTTATCGGCATTTCGTAAGTCCAAAAACGGACGAGAACATTATTGCGGAAATGGCAACAACCTTCAAAGCCAATGATTTTGAAATTGCGCCTGTTCTGCGTCAACTCTTCAAAAGCGAGCATTTTTTTGATGATAAAATTGCTGGAGTACAAATAAAAAATCCACTAGAGTTTTTCTTGAATTTGGTAACTGAATGGGGTTTGCAAGAGCCAAGCGAAGAAGTGTTTTTCTCTATTTTATATACGTCTTCTTTACTTGGACAACGATTATTCAATCCAGTAGATGTAGCAGGTTGGCAAGAAGACAGAAGTTGGGTGGATAGTAATACCATTTCTCTGCGCTGGCAAACTGCAACAGAAATCGTGGTTTTTATCTACGAAAACAATCCGTCTCTATTAGTAGAACTTGCTCGCTATCTTTCCAATGATTCCAACGATCCTTACCATATCACAGAAGTTTTGGCAGAGCATTTGTTGGCTAAAGGTTTTGCTGACGAAGCAGAGTACGAACGCGCTACAAAAGTGCTGAAAGGGGAAGTACCCGAAAACTACTTTGAAGATGGTTCTTGGAATTTGGATTGGGAAACTGCACCTGCACAAGTTGCTTTGCTGGTCAACTATCTTGTCCGCCAACCAGAGTTTCAGTTAATGTAAGAATGAGTGAATGATAGAATGCTTGAGTACCTGAATCAATATTCACTTTCTTGCTTTTCTTAGTGCCTAAGTGGTTTCAAAGAAACCTCTATGGCTCATCAATAAAAAGTCAATAATGAAAAATAATAATAAAAGATATGGAAGTGCCTTAGAGCATGGCAAAGCACACCAAAAAGATCATAGCAACTGGAGTCGAAGAGGATTTTTGAGAAATCTTGGACTCATTGGAGGAACTTCCATGCTCTTGGGTAAAATGCCCGTCAATGCTCTTGGAGCATCGCCATTGAGTAGTGCATTACGTGGATTAAACAATGATCGCGTACTCGTCTTGATTCGTTTGAAAGGTGGAAATGATGGACTGAATACCATTGTTCCAATTTACGATTATGATCGCTACGCCAATTTACGTCGGACGATCCGACTTCCCGAAAATGATTTAGTTCGCCTGACCGATGATTTTGGAATGCACCCCAACTTGATTGATCTTCAGCCAATGTGGGAAGAAGATAGCATGAAAGTCATCAATAGCGTCGGCTATCCCGATCAAAATTTATCGCATTTCCGCTCCACGGATATTTGGTCAAGTGGCAGCGATTCGGAAACTTTAGATAGTTCAGGTTGGTTGGGTCGTTATTTGGGTGATTTGTATCCTAATTACTTAGAAAATCCACCAAGTATTCCTCCTGCGGTACAAATTGGAGGCTTAGGTTCAAATGTCTTCAAAGATTTGAATCTAGTGAACATCGCCGTCAGTGTTGCCGATACACAACAACTGGAAGACATTGCAGAAAATGGACAATTGTATGATTTGAATAATCTCCCAGATTGTACTTACGGTGAACAATTGGGCTTCATGCGCACAGTAGCCAATAGCACATTCTTTTATGCAGAAGCCATTTCAGAAGCCTCCAATAATGGACAAAATGAAGCCGATTATCCAATGGGCAATCCGTTAGCCAACCAGTTGGCAACGGTGGCTCGACTCATCAAAGGTAACTTAGGCACAAAAATGTACATGGTTACTTTGGATGGTTTCGATACACACGCCAATCAGTTGAACAATCATGGGCGTTTGATGCGGTATCTTAGTGAAGGCATAAAAGCATTTTACAAAGATTTGGATACTGGTGGTTGGTCGGACAAGGTGCTTTCCATGACTTTCTCGGAGTTTGGGAGGCGACCAGAACAAAATGCTTCCAATGGTACAGATCATGGAGCAGCTGCGCCTGTCTTGCTCTTTGGTAGTGCTCTGAACGGTAGTGAAGTACAAGGAGAAAATCCTGATCTGAGAAATTTTGATTTAGCAGGGAATTTGAAATTTGCGACAGATTTTCGTCAGATTTATGCTACGGTCTTGGAGGAATGGCTGTGTGTAAATTCCGCAGTTGTAAATGAAGTAATGGGGCAAAGTTTTGATCGACTAGCACTTGGTTTTGAATGTAACAAAATTACTGCAGTGGATATAACTGGTCGTATTCCACGTCCTGCACATTGGGTAACGCCGACTGCTTTTGGTGGCTCTGAAATTCATTATAGATTGCCAGAAGGCGCAGAAGTGAGTATTCAAGTTTTTACCATTCTAGGACAGCGGGTTGCTGATTGGCAGCCTGGAAAGCAAGTTGCTGGTGAACACCAAGTTGAATTTTCGCCAGCGACACATCGCGTACCGAGTGGACAGTATTTCTATCGCATTCAAGTTGGGAAACAGCAGATGAGCGGTGGTTTGCAGGTGGTGAGATAGTTAGAGAGAACTAAAGTTTACAATTCTTGATAGCTTCATTTTACATGAAGCTGTCAATTTCATCTACTTCAAAAAAAGCACATTTCGGTTGTTGACTTGCTCATAGTAGATAAATGCGTTATTTTTGTTGAAATTCAATACACAATTTAATGAAAGTTACGCGTATAGCGATTAAAAATTTTAGAGGAATCTTAGATGAAGAAATTGAATTCAATGAAAATTTGAATGTTTTTATTGGGAGCAATGGTGCGGGGAAGACGACAGTATTGGAGGCAATAATTGGTAATTTGGTGAGTATAACGGATAATTTTAATTCGCCTAATGGAAAAGAAATAAAAGTCAGTGATATCAATTATGGAAAGAAATATTGCTCTATAGAATTGGAGTTTTTTTGGAAGGAAGTTTCGAATGATGAATACATTCAAATAAGATATAGGGGTGCCTTGCCTAATCAATCAGAGAACAGGCTCAAGAAATACAAAAAAGGATTTGACACATTTATCAAATCTTTGATAGAAAGTATAACGGATATTAGCGTCGTTCCTATTATTAAATTTTACTCTGCTAATAGAAAATTCGTAGAATATATCGATGATAATAGAGAGCGACAAATATATGCCATGCCTCAATACGAGACGTGGTACGGTGTATTTCACAATGGCGTGTCTTATTCTAATTTTGCTCGCTGGTTTCTAGCGCAAGAAACTAAAGAACTCCGAATGCAGAGAGATGCAGGAAAATTTGATATAAAAAATCAAAAAATTGTACCTGTTCGCGAGGCCATTGCAAAGGCATTAGAAATATTAGAAGGAAAAGAGTACGCTATCAAGTCTGATGAAATAGCGCGCAGCGGTAACAATGAATTGATTCCTGTTTTGACTCTTCAAGAAAAAGAAACAGGTCAAAAAGAACTACTTGATTACAAATCTGATGGTGAAAAAGCAATCATTACTTTGGTGGCTGATATTGCCTACAATTTGTCCATCGCCCAAGGAGAAGAAAACGCTGATTTTCTAAATGGTTCAGGAGTCGTATTAATTGATGAAATCGAAGCGCATTTACATCCTAACTGGCAGCGAAAAATCATCCCCTTATTAAGAAAGCTATTTCCTAATATTCAATTTTTCATCACGACGCATTCTCCACAAGTCATTGCTTCTGTCAATAGCGAAAACATCATTGTTTGTGAAGATTTCAAGTTTTCCAAAATTGATATTAAAACTAAAGGCGTAGATAGCAACACTCTACTTCGATACGTTTTTGACGCTACAGAACGTCCAAGAGCTTATGTTGATTTGATTGAAAAATTTGAGCATTCTATAGAAACCGAGGAAAGTCCTGAAAAAATAGAAGGTATCATTCAAGAGGTTACTAAACTAGAAAATAGAGATAAGGGCAGTGATATCAGCCAGTTAGTTGACGAATTAGAATTAAGATTGGAAGCTTATAAATTCGATTTGATGCATGAGGCTAATTAAGAAAAAGACTCCGCCTAGTGATTTTCAGAAGTACATTAAGCAAAAGGCAAGTTCTTATGCAGATATGGATAAATGTGTAAAGAAGAACTTGCGAAAATCTTTAGTAGATGAACAATTTGGTATTTGTGCATACTGTCAACAGAAACTCAAAGAAGATCGAATCAAAATAGAACATCATTGCGAGCAGAGTATTTGCAATGGAGAAAATGGACCGACAGATCGAAGACTAGACTACACCAATCTATTTGCAGTTTGTTTGGGGAAAGGAGGACAACCTGAATCCTTGCATTGCGATACGCTGAAAGCAAAAAAAGCAATTAATCCTTCGCAGCACCACTTGCCTATAAAAATACTACCAACCAATATTGCTCATATAACAACTTTTGAGTATTCTTCAACAGGCTTACTCAAATCTTCCAACGATACTTTTAAGCGAGAAATCAATGACATTCTAAATCTCAATGCAACCTATCTGAAAAAAATGCGCAAAGATAAATGGTTGAGTATTTATAGAAATAGTTGTAATAAAAAAGGTGGAGTCAACAAGCTAAAAATGAAACGATTAATCGAAAAGACTTTGAGTTTAAAAAATGATCATTTCACACATTCTTTTCCAGCCTTGGCAGAATACATGCGCGATAAGTTTTGTTAATCATTTCCCATTCTCCACCAAATCCCTCAACGCCATCGTCAATTCTGGATAATCAAATTCAAAACCACTCTCCTCTATTCGCTTTGGAAGTACACGCGCACTGTTCAAAACAGTCGTGGACATTTCGCCCATTGCAAATTTCAGTCCAAAAGCTGGAGCAGGAATCAGTAGTAAGTTTTTATCTAACGCATCTCCGACTTTTTGGGTGAAAGTTTTGTTGCGTTCAGGATTGGGAGCAGTGCCATTGAAGACACCTGATAAGTTGTCATTTTCGATCAGATGGATGAACATTTGACATAAGTCATCCAAATGTACCCAAGCGTACCATTGTTGTCCATTACCAAAGTAGCCGCCGACATTAACGTTGGTGCTTAATAAAATTTTGGGCAACGCGCCACCTTTGGTAGAGAGTACTAATCCAATACGAATCAATGCCGTGCGAACACCTGTTTTTGCGACTTCTTCAACCGAGTCCTCCCATTCTAAAACACTACGTACTAAGAACTGCTCTTCCTCACCCGCTTCTGATTTTTCTGTTAAAACTTGTTCTCCACGATCTCCATAAAAACCGATTGCCGAAGCGGAAAGAAAGGCTTTCAAATCAGGACGATGTTCTTCAATTGCTTTTTTCAAAATCAAAGTGGAATAAACGCGACTATCAATAATGATTTTCTTTCGCTTTTCTGACCATAATTTATCTGCTATACCCGCACCTGCTAAATTAATGATGTAATCTGCTTGTTTTACTGCTTCTTCATCAATTGTTTTCGTATTAATATCCCATTGGAATGCAGGAAATCTAGCCTCCATATTTCTAGTGCGACTTAGATGCGAGACCTGATGACCTTTGGCTGCCAACAGTTCACTCAAGCGCATTCCAATCATTCCAGTACCTCCTCCAATTAGTACATTTGCCATAAGAAGTATTGTTTATTTGTTGAACTGCTTGTTCGTTGATTTAAATCTAAAAATCAATGAGTTGCAACAAATTTATTTTGCATCTAAACGATCTCAAATCATTCAAAGAGCGGCCGTTTTGCAAAGTGAAACCCCGTTTTCGTGCATTGCGTTCACTAATTTGTTAAATTTGTAGTCTTAAATTTGCTATTAGCTGTTAGCTATTGGCTCTTAGCTAATTTAAAAAGTAATTCACGAACATTTCACAACTCACATCATGAACAAACTATCACGATCACTTCCACTCGTTTTATTCTTTTTTTCCACTTTATTTTTATTGACTGATTGCCGCACTGATCCGAAGGTAGAAAAAGAGAAGGTTGAGTATAAGCGGACAGCAAATGAAGCAATTATTGCTGCTTCGGTTGAAGCAGACAATCTCAATCCCGTACTCACTAGCAGTAGTGTAACTATTGATATTACGAATCAAATATTTCAGACACTACAAATTGTTGATCCTGAAAAATTGGAATTAACACCGCTACTAGCAAAATCTCCGCCCTCAGTATCTGATTTTGAGAATGGAGTAGCTTACACTTTTGAAATTAGAGATAATGCAGTTTGGCCGAATGGAAGTTCTATCACAGGAAAGGATGTAGAATTCAGCATAAAAGCTATATTAAACCCTAAAGTTCCTTCCCCCCATCGAGTAAACTTAAGTCCCATTGGAGGTTTTTCGATAGATGAAAGTAATCCGAAGAAATTTACCATCTCGATGAAAGAAAAGAATATCCGTAGTGAGGAAGTTGCTTCTGCTGGTTTCTATGTTATTCCTGCTTATCATTACGATCCACAAAACCTAATGGCAGATATTCCCATACAAGATTTACTTAATCCAAACAAGGCAGATCAATTAGGGAATTCCAATCCTAGTTTGCAGGCTTTTGCAGACGAGTTTATTAAACCAAAATATGCCAGAGAAGCAGGCGGAATAGTTGGAAGTGGTCCTTATCAATTTGAGGAATGGATCACTGGACAACGTATTGTATTGTCCAAAAAAGAGAACTGGTGGGCAGATGATATTGATGAAAATGTATACTTTGGGAATGGCATAGACAAGATCATTTATCAACCCATAGAAGACGATAATGTAGCAATCGCGGCTATGCAAAATGAAGAGATAGATGTTATTACAGGCTTAGTTCCAGATACTTATAAAACGATGCAAGGGGATGAAACGATCAGCAAAGCATACGATGTTATCACTGCTCCACGCTACGTTACAGGTTTATGGTATGTAAATAATGAAAACCCGAAATTATCAGACCGAAAAGTGCGACGAGCATTGGCTCACCTAATAGACGTGCAATCAGTCATAGACAATATTTTGGATATGCCTCTGACTAGAATTACAACTCCTGTTCTTGCTTCTATGCCAGGTCACGATGATAGTCTAAAACCTGTCGAATTCAATGTAGAAAAAGCAAAAGAACTTTTGGAAGAATCAGGTTGGAAAGACAGTAACAACAATGGTGTTGTGGATAAAATGATTGATGGAGAGCTAGTGGAGATGAACTTAGAGCTTATTGTTTCAGCAGCTAGACAAACTCAACTAGATCAAGGGCAATTGGTGAAAGAAGATGCTTTACAGGCAGGTATCAATATAGAGGTGATACAGCAAGAGTTTAATGTGCAAAGAGAGAACTTGGGAAAGAAAAATTATGAACTTTCTATGGGTGCAGTAGGAGAAAGAACACCTTATGCTTTCGATCCTTATCAAATGTGGCATACCTCTAGTGCACCACCTAATGGTACAAACAGAATGGGATTTGGTAATGCAGAAACAGATACGCTAATAGAAGAAATCCGAACAACTGTGGATGAAGAAAAGCGAAAAGATTTGTACAAACAATTTCAGCAGATCGTTTACGAAGAGCAGCCTGTGATTTTCTTATACGAAATACCAAATTTTTTAGCCATTCATAAGCGTTTTAACTCTAAAGGCTTCAACTACACTCCCAACTACTTCATCGGAGATTTCGATATGGATAAAAAATAATCAATTCCGAATGTTGGAGATTTTCAAAAAATCTCCAACATTTAGTTCTTCAACTACGCCAAACCAACTTGCTGATAAGCAGGCAAACGAAACCAAAAAGTCGAACCTTCATTTGGCTTGCTAATGACTTGGATAGTAGAATTGTGGATTTCGTTTGCCTGCTTATCAGCAAGTTGGTTTGGCGTAGTTGAAGAACTAAATGTTGGAGATTTTTTGAAAATCTCCAAC
>JBCDFY010000178.1:0-15303 GCA_039176995.1 Bacteroidota bacterium | reverse complement strand
TCTATTTTTAAATGATGTTGCCTTTCCAGCAGCGAATTTTGTTTTCTTTTGTTTATGCTGCTTTAAGATTCGCATGAATAGATGTACAAACCATTGATCAAATGGAATTCCAATAAATAAATAGTATTGAGCATCCAATAGGTTGTTCTTTATGAGTTTTGACATACTATTTCCTTTTATAACGCTCTCTAGATAATCAAAAAAATCGTCATAAGTAAGTACTAGCGAGTTTCTATACTTGAGTTCTCCCAATAAGTTATAAATCAGTGGTATATCTACAGAAGGAATGTCTTGATTCCTATTTGGTTGATTTCTAAAGTAAGAATCAAAATTATATTTTAGTCCTAAATTTTCAAAGGTATTTAAAAGATGATAGTCAGGGGTTATAGACAAAAATAAGTGAGATTTTATTCTTGCAATTTTGTTTAGAATTAACTCAGTGTGAGAAGTAAGTACATTGTTATAAAAAGACTTGATAGCTTGATACGTTGGTCCATCTGATCCCCCTTGTTGCAAATGAAACCACCCATTCTCTTGGATTCTTATTTTAAGAATATCTTCGTATTGCTTTAAGTATTCTGATAGTTTTTCTGTTAAATGTACAGGTACACCAGAGTTAGTATTGTTGTAGTCCATAAAAATTTCAGGACCTAAACAGATTACGCATTCCTGGGAGCCAATACCATCAATAATTGCACTCCATTCTAAATCTAGCAACATAATATTTTGAGTTCATTGATTTTTCGTAAAGATAATAAATAAATTAACCCGTTACGGAGGGGAAGTCAGAAAGTTATACATTTCTACATGGTTTTAAAATGAGTAGCTCTTTAGGATATGTTTCCATACAAGAGTAAAGTAAGAGGGTATGATCATTAGTCTTCGAAGCTCGGTTAGATATTTACGATAAAAATAAGCTCTATCTTTAAATTACTGATTTTCGTATCTTATGCGAGATCCTTCAAATTCCTCAAAAAACCTTTTACTCCTTGCGCTTCCATCCGCGCCTCCAATTCCCTCGCCTCATCAATATTCGCAAAGGCACCGACGACCATTTTATAAACAGTTCGTCCATCTACTTCATTGATGTTAATGACCACGGGAGCGCGGAATTGGCGTTCCATCCGTTCAGTTTGGACGAGTACATTACCATAATCTGCAAAGGCACCAATTTGAACACCCCAACCTTGAGAAGGCTGTTTTTTCACACTAAAACGGAATAATCCTTGCCCAGAGGCAGTACCAACATTAGCATCGAAATCGTGACTGTTTTCAGCATCTTTTCTTCGGATGGCTTCTGCCACTGCACGGTCGGCATTGACGCGACCATAACCATATTTGGGCGAGTGTCCATCTATGTATTCGGATGGGCTTCCAATTTTATCAGCGGTTTGCTGTAAAATTTCTTTGACTTCTTTGGCAGTCAAGGCTGGATTGGCGGAAAGAATAAGTGCGCAAATGCCTGCCACCAAAGGACAAGCACTTGATGTGCCGCCAAAGTGTTTATAATGATCGCCTCGTGCTCTGCCATCGCGCCAATATTTGTATGTTCCTGTTTCCCAACTCACGCCTTCGTCCCACCAAGCACGTCCTGCGATGATTGGCCAATCGCCATTGGAAGGTGCGCAAATGGTGACTTCGCGTCCTCGATTGGAATAGTTGGCGTGTTTATCTTGGCTGGTAGAGGCTGCTACGGCTATGACATCAGGATGTGCTGCGTAGAAGTTTACGAAATCCACATCGTCGTTGCCTACGGCAAAAAGAACAATGCAACCTTTGCCGTTTCTACCTTTTCGTGCTGCTTTAGCAAGGGCAGATTTTTTGATGGAATTGAGCGAAAAATTAGGGTCAGTTGTTCCCCAACTGCAACTGATGATGTCTGCACCGTTGTCTACACAATAGTCAAACATTCGCTCGGTGGCGCGTGTGCTAAAAGAAGTGCCGTTTACAGGCATGAACTTGGAATTGGGTGCTGCTCCGACGATGCCTTTTCCATTGGAAGCGGCTACAGCAACGCTTGCACAAGGCGTTCCATGCGAATAGCCAGATTCTTTGCCTGGTATGCGTTTGGAATTTGACCAATTATCGAAAGGTCGATGAATTTTTGCTTTTAAGTCAGGATGCGTTACATCGAAACCATTATCAATTATGGCAACTACAACATCCGAAGAACCCATATTGCCCAATCGCTTCCAAGCATCCACAATTTTGGCATCTGCTCCTTTTTTGAGTCGCCAGTTCGCATCCGCTACAAAACCATTGTTGTTCAAGTGCCATTGATGGTCGAGTAAATTGTCATCTGGGCGTACAAAATTGTACTCATCCAAAGGCGTATCTAAATCTGGTTCTGCCCATTTCACCATCGAGATTTGCTGTAAGTAATTTGCCACTTTCAATGGATTGGGAGAATCGGCGGTTACTTTGGCGATGACGGTGTATTCATCTTTCCGGTCTACCAGCGCAAGACTGTATTCACTCATCGCCATATTTTGCTCTTCTGGACTCGTGCCATCTTGGAACTGGATGATGATTTCGCCCGTTGGAATAATTGGTCGGTTGCTGGCTTCGGTATAGTAAACGTGTGTCCCTACTTCTACCTCTTCTTTTCCGCGCACTTCGTCCAGTTTGCTATCAATATCCTTCTCGCCTTTTTCGAGTTTTACGACATTGAAGCCCCCTAAGTTTTGGTGCAGTTGCTCTTCTACGTACTGCGCTTCTTCCACATTTTCTAACTCTTGGTTGGTACGCAATCCAACTAAATTGCTGCTCTTTCTTAAGAAGAGTTCGTTCTTACCGTTTTTTACTTTTATTGCCATAATCCATTGGGTTTCAAATGATGAACGCAATATATATAATTCAGATTACATTTGTGCAAGAAAATGGTTGTAGGGTTTTAAGGTTAAATGGTTTTATTGTCCATAGTGTTTCATGGTTGGATGGTTTTAGTGTTTTATAGTTTTACCTTAGATTTTTGCAATTTCAATGATCTAAAAATACTCTTATGGAGAAGCAATATCGTAGTTTTGAGGATTTAGATGCTTACAAGATGGCATATGAATTATGTAATTTGATCTGGGATATAGTGGTGACATGGGATAATTTTGCTAAATGGTCTTTGGAAAAGCAATACACTTCTGCGGCAGATTCGGTCTCTGCTAATATAGAGGAAGGATTTGGACGATATTATAAAAAGGAAAAAATACAATTTTACAGATATAGTTATGGCTCATTACAAGAGACAAAGGATTGGACGCAAAAGGCAAGGTATCGTAGGTTATTGAGCGAAGAAGATTATAAAAAAATTATGCAGCGAATTGAACAATTACCGAAAGCTATCAATTCTCTGATACTGTACACAAATCAAAAACTGAAATACTGAATGGTTTTATGGCTAAAGTGCTTGATGGTTATGTGTAGCCATATAACACTAAAACCCTGAAACCATAAAACAATGAAAGAATGAAGCGAACAGATGTAAATGAATTGGGAGAATTTGGGTTAATTGACCATTTGACGAAAGACTTCCCTATTAGGCATAATTCTACCGTAATTGGAGTGGGAGATGATGCGGCGGTTTTGAATAATAGAGATGCACTCACGGTGGTTTCTACGGATATGCTAGTGGAGGGGATTCATTTTGATTTGGCATATATGCCCTTGAAGCATTTGGGTTATAAGTCCGTGATTGTTAATCTATCGGATATTTATGCAATGAACGCGACGCCTAAGCAAATTACAGTTTCGTTGGCGTTGTCGAATCGTTTTTCAGTGGAAGCCTTGGAAGAGTTTTACAGTGGTGTTCGGCAGGCGTGCGATTTGTATAGTGTGGATTTGATTGGTGGAGATACGACTTCTTCGCCTAGAGGTTTGTACATCAGCGTGACGGCAATTGGGCAAGGAGAGGCGAGTAAAATTGCCTATCGGAATACGGCGAAAGTGGGTGATTTGTTGTGCATCACTGGAAATGTGGGTGCGGCTTACTTAGGTCTACAGATTTTGGAGCGCGAAAAGCGTATTTTTCAGGAAACAGGCGCACAACCTGATTTTGAAGATCAGTCGTTTTTGATTGAGCGACAATTGAAACCCGAAGCGCGTAAGGATATGATTGAACAATTCGCCAAAGTGGATTTAGTGCCAACTTCGATGATAGATGTTTCGGATGGCGTGGCTTCTGAAATTTTTCACATCTGTAAGCAATCGAATGTAGGCGCGTATGTGGAAGAAAGTGGCGTACCGATTCATCCCGAAGCGCAGCAAATGGCAATTAAATTCAAGCTCGACCCAATCACTTGTGCTTTAAGTGGTGGTGAAGATTATGAGTTAATTTTTACCGTCAATCCGAATGACTTGGATAAGGTGAAGTACTTACCCGATATTTACATTATGGGTGAAATTGTTGCGCCCGAAGATGGTATTAAATTGCATACGAAAGGTGGGAATATTTATCCTCTACAGGCGCAGGGTTGGAAGCACTTTGGCACGGGAAGTTGATTTTTTAGAAGCACACAAAGGCGCAAAGATTTTTTTGGAGTGAACCACAAAGAAATTAAAGGAAACAAAAGGCGTATTTCCTAAACTGCATAATAATGAATACAAACTCCGATCTTTGCTTATTTCAACTCATAGCGGCATCGAACCGCTATGAGTTGATCGAGGTTTACTAAGGATAAAAAGCGGCAATAAGCCGCTTTTTATCCTTAGTAAACCTCGACGGATTCGGATGGACTCGATGTCCATCTAAATCCACATTACGTGCTTTTAAATAGAACATCACTCTATTAATTTTAAAGTCTTCTATTTTTCTTCTTTGTATTACTTCGTACCTGTATGGTTCAGTTGCCTTGATAGCCTCGCTACTAGGAAGTTATGTGTCTAAACTTTTCCCTACTCTGCCTTACAACCTTCCACCAAAGCCTTAAAGGTCACCAAAGCAGTGCGTCCATTTTCTACATTGGGAAGCAAAAATTCAATTTCATCCTCGTAGGAAAGTTCCCCTTTTTCGTCGTAGTGGTTGATGCTTTTCTCATCATTTTTGGTTTCCATACTTAGCTCGACTGTCGTACCTCGAATATTCAATTCTATCTTTCTAGGATTGATGCTAGATAGATCGAATTCGTATTGCTCATTGTCTTCTTTATCCGCAACGGCAAGCGTCAATTTGCAAGGATTATCATCAGCTGCGCTAAGGTTTTGGCTAAACTCTTCCTCCACATTTTGAATCGCTTCTAACGTTTTGTCTAGCCAAGTTATGTCCTTCGGAGTATATTCCAATGGACAACCTTCAATCATCATGTCAATTACGCTCATGATGGAACGTGCAGCTTCCACAGTGGGCGCGGCTAAAGTTAAGTCACTATCAAAAGCCTTAAATTCTCCGTCCTCTTGCACTTCTATGTACTTTTTCTTGCCCTTGATCGCCAATTCAATTTCAATCTGATCTTTACTCAAAGAAATTTCCTTCGAGCGTGGATCAATATCTCCCCAATTGAATTCATAACGCAAGGTCTCCGTTCCTTTTTCGTCTTCTTCGGTGAGTTTGTAAACTGCTCTGCAATCCGTACTAATTTCCTGCAAATAACGATCTTCATTGAAGCTGTACGCTACTAAAAAGGACTGTAACATTTTAGAAGCAGCGGCTTGGTCAGCAGGTTGTGGCAAGCGCAGTTCAATTAGAGAATCGCAAAGTGGAATTGCCTTTTTTAGCACACTCACCAAGAATGCTGCACGATCTGGAGTGGGTACGAAAATCTGGATTTCATCGTCATAGCTCAATTCTCCATTTTCTTCCAGCAGCACGAATTTTCTATCTTTTTTAGTGGAGGCACTCACGAAAATTTGATCGCTCTTTACTTCATAATCTACCGATCTTGGTTGCAGATCACCAATGCTAAATTGCAAATCAATGTCCTCTTTTTCAGTCTGTTGTAGATTGACAATATCTCTGTAATCTTTGTCGAAGTCCAGTGCTTGTTTCAATTCCTCCTCTCCAAATACAACATCTTTAGTTTCTGTTTTCAGTAGAGTGAGCAAGTCCTCTATTTGTTCTGGTAATGCGTTGGTCGTTTCCCAATATTCATTCGCCATCGGGATAATTTCTTTCAGCAGTTTTTCCAAAGATTTTGCGGCTTCTATATCTTGGCATAAAATTTCAACCTCATCATCGTAGCCTTTCCAATCTCCTTCTTCGTAAACTTCTACGATCTCTTTCGACGTCCGAATTGCGATTTTCATTTCTGATTTGGAAGTAGAACGCCGCACCATATTTTTATTCAAAAGTGCTAGGTTGAACGTGACTTTACGGCTTTCGGATCTATCTCTTTTCGTATCAACTTTTTCTGTCTTGATGCTTACTCTTGTTAGATCATCTTTATCAAAAACGAAGTCTTGTTCGTATTGATAGCGTCCTAAATCAACGGTTGAGATTTCTTTTTGTAACTGTTGTAATTGATCAGTTAAGGATTGTGCAGTGGTTATTCCTGTAAAAATGGATAATAGAAATAGCGTGAAAATGTGTTTTCTCATTATTACTTTGGTGTTGAGTTGAATGAATTGTATTTGTGTTTCATTAAGATACGCAGATTGAAATTATGAAATTTCATTTTCAAAAATCGCAGAAAGTTTTTTTTGATGGTGAAAAACTTTCTGCTAGAGGTTTTTTAAGGTCGAGAAGCATCAAAATTTATCAAATTTTGATGCTTCTCGACCTTAAGAACCTTTTTGAACGTAACTTCACGTACATTCAAAAATGTGTATCATTCTAAATTCGTAATTGAAAGCTTTAGGGCTTTCTCCAGCTTCTGGAAACAAGCCCCAAATATAAAGTATTGTAATCAATCTAATCTTTTACAAATAAACGATTGACTACTTCCGAGCTGCTTTGCGCAACTAATACATAAACGCCAGCAGGTAAATCAGCAACTGGAATCAATAGCTCATAATTTTCTGCAATCTTTATTTCCTTCAGCACTTTTCCTCGTAAATCCAATATGCTTAAAAATTCTACCTCTTTCGTTGAACTCAACTTAATTTGCAGCATAGTTCCTACTGGATTTGGCGCAATCTGTATCTCAGAAATCTCCTCTTCTTCTCTTTTAGGAGTAGTAATTGTAGTAGGTTGATATTTAATAGTTAGATTGACTTCGTCGTCTTCTTGCGCGCTTGTACCGTTTCCATTATTGGGCGAAGAATCTACATCGCTGGGACTAGCCGAAATAACTTGTGTGTAAACATTGACATCTTCTCGAACTAAAGTAAACAGCGTAAAATCTAAACTGGCACTTTCACCTGCAGCAAGTATTCTAAGATCCCATTGTTGAGCAGCAACACGGAAATTGCCTTGCGAGACCACTGCATTAACATAAGCTAAAATTCCTCTTGGGATTGGAAACTCTAGCACGACGTTTTCTGCTGTCACATTTCCTCGGTTCGCGACTTCAACTCGAAAGGTAACGCTACTGAATACATTGAATGGATTTGGTGTAGCACTAAGTTCTGTAATTTCCAAATCTATATAATCTTCCTCTACTTCGCAAGTGCCTGATTCATAATTAAATACACCCTCGCACTCGGCAACACAAGCGTTGGAATATTCTACGCCATCGCTGCTACAAACTGGCTCATATACATCATCACAGCTGCAAGTAGAGGCTGTTTTTAACTTGAAAAAGAGTGGGCTTCCTGTCAATGGAATGACTTGTCCACTACTCATGAAGCTGGTATTTTTGTCGTAAGACCAATTCCAAGGATAGCCTTCTAATTCTTCGATGCCAAAAGCATCTGGAAAAGAGTAAGTCGCACTCGCAGCCTCCGAACGATCAAGCGTTGTTTTTGCCCAAAGTGCATAGACAAACTCGTCTTGCTTGTCTTTGAATGCTCCACCTTCTACGTCTTCGGGCAAATTCATATCCAGCGTTCTTTTTTCATCATAAGCAGTCCGAAAAAGCAAGTCAGAAGCAGTTTTGTAAGCAATTCCTACATTGTTGACTTGTTGCGAGTAGGGGTCGGTATCGCGCAGTTTTTTATACATTCCCATTAGGTCAAACTCATAATTGGCTTCGGCTTCCGATTTTTTGTCTCCTAAAGTAAAAGGATGGAACTGAACGATGTTGGTTTTCATTGCACCAATGGCAGCTTTTACAATGTAGTTGCGCTGCATTTCATCCGAACCGTAATAGCGAAAATCGTTGAAATGTTTGCGTGGTAAATTGGATTCAGTAATGATCCATACTTTTTCAGGAAAAGTGTTACCATCGTAGCCATATTTATCTAGGACTGCTTGAAATTCGTTCTTCTTTCGATAGATCCCGTTTTCGACTGCTCGATCGGAATTACGCTGAAAATCTCTTGGACCTTCACCCGTTCGCCAATCGTAAAACCACAAACTTCCATCAATATGCGGATATTCGTGGTAACCCATCACATCAAAATAAGCACCCCCACCAAGTGGATAATCTGCTGATATAGAACCATCTATGGGATTGTCCGTATTTCTTAAAACGGCATCTAAAAAGTGCGGCATTCCTAAAGCACCGATGGAGACATAAGCGTCTGGATCAACGGATTTGATGACTTCATAGCTGATGCGCAAAGTGCGAATGTAGTGGAAAATAGGCGCGTGCAATTGATATTCGCAAGGGTCAGGATTTCTTACCCACCAAGAGTTGTTAGGATCACGATAGTTCCAAATATCTCCACCGAAGAAGAAATCTGGCTCATTCCAAATTTCATAAAACTTGATGTGATCTTTGTAAATGCTAACGGTTTTGTAGAGGTAAAGTGCGAGGTAATTGGTGTCGTTGACGGGTGTTCCATTCTCTCCATTGTCCCAAATTGGCGAATACAAATTGGCGAAAAGTCGCGACTTATCATTGTCGTTTCCGTTGCCGCAATAGTTGTACAAATCGCGATGCCAATCTGCTGGTGCTTCCACAATTACGGTATTATCGGTAATGCCTAGAGACTCATAATATTCGTAAGTGGATTTGCGAAAATCATAGCCATAAATTTCCATCAACCACTCTGGGAGCGCAGGACGTAACGCATTCACTCCCACACCTGGAATGTCCCTAGCTGGATTTCCTGCGGCAATTTCTGCTAGTTGTTTGTCATTCCAAGGTGGAAAATAGCCTTGATTCATTCCAAAGCGAAAGTCACCCTCATATTTAGCAACTCTATCATTCGCTGTGTAATTTATTTGCGCTTGATTACTTAGCGTAAATATCAAACATCCTAAAAACAAGTACAGGGATTTCATAGCTTTTAATTTTAACTTGTGATAATGAAATTACAAGCGTAGTCTTTGCTATTGCCATTTCATTTAGCTTTTAGTGAACTCAACTGAACGATTGATAGATGTCTAAATGTAAGCGTGACTATGGAACAAGTGGTGAAGGAATTTTGGCTTAGAAGAATACAGGACTTTATACAGAAGTTCTTTAAATTTCAGTTCTTCAAATGTACACATTTTGTCGGAAACAAGATGTTAATTGTTAAAGGAGGAAACAATAACCACCTAGCCTTCAATAAATTATTTCGTATATTTAGACATCTCATCTAAATGTAACGATTATGAGCCGATTCCTACTTTTTCCCCTGCTGTTTTCCTTTTTGAGCTTGACAACTCTATCTGCACAGCCTAAGATCGTTTTCAATACGGAGCAATCCAAGAACGTGCGCGTCCGTCCAGGTGATACAATGCGTTTTGCCATTACCATTGGTAACTACGGAGACACTCCAATTGACGACAACTACCGCATCTCTGCTTTTTTCAATCCTACTCAAGGGTTTTTGTCTTCCACTCAATATATTTTGGAGGCTACTGAGGGACCAGGTCTTGCACTTGACATCAACGAAAAGAAGGAATTCATCTTTGAATATGTCATTCCAGAAGACGCTCCCGAAATTACTCAAAATTTGATCTTTACGGCGCAAGATGATAGACAAGCCTTGCATATAGGAGGTGGATATTTGTTTATGAGAATTCACATTGAAAGTTTTATACCGCTGCCTGATTTGATCGTGCGCAATTATCGCTTTCCTCGTTTCCAAAATATTTATAATAGTATTCCACTTCAGTTTGAAGTACTCAATAGAGGAGAACTGCTTAGCTTTGAAGCTACGGATGTCAAAGTCTACTTATCTGCTAGTGGAATCTTAGATCAAAATAGTATTCTGATGACCAAATACGAAGTGCCGCCCTTGGTGGTAGGCGATAAAATTACAATAGAGGATACACTGAATTTGGAAAAAGTGCCACCTGCGGTTTATCGTGCAATTCTTGTGGTGGATGAGGAAGATGTAGTAAAAGAAAATGATGAAATCAACAATGTCTTCAACTTTGGATTTCCTTATCCGATTAATGACAATGCTTTTCCAGATCTGTTCTTTAGCATTGTGGATTACCCTAGAGAATTATTTATCGGTGATCTAACTGCTAATCAAAGAATTAGCACGATTATCTGGAATCAAACGCGAGTAAGAGACATCCAGCCAGTTAGTATCTCCACTCCAATTTGTAATCATATATACTTATCGACGGACAATCGTTTGGATGAAAATGATCGTTTGCTGGGAACAGCAAGTTTGCCCAATGGCATTAGTGGCAATCTCACTACGACTTTAACCTTTACGCCCAATGAATGCTTTGAAGATAAGAACAATAGTCCCCTATTTCCCAATGATATTGAAGCAGGTGAATACTATTTGATCTTCTTGTTAGATGCTGAAAATGAGGTAGTTGAGTATTTTGAAACTAATAATGCATTGGTACGAAGGGTTTTGCTTTCGCCCATGTCCAACAGTTTTTCAAACTTAAATATCACCTCAACATTTACAGAAATCTCTCTTTTCCCTAATCCTGCTAGTGAGCGATTAAGTGTTCGATACAAAAATGAAAAAGAGCAAAGTATTACTTCTTATGCACTGTATAATTTGCAGGGAGCACTACTTTTGAGCGGAACTTGGGAGAGCGTCGAAGGAGATAATTTGCAAGAGTTAGATATTAGTGGAGTAGGAGAAGGCACTTACATTTTGAAAATTGAAGATGAAGTGAAAAAAGTGGTGGTTGCAATATGAAAAAGCAGATCTCGCTCAACGAGTTTCATCCGCCAAAAGCAAGACCTCTCTCGTTTGTGACTCCTCCAAATTTACTTTCACATAAATATGGTCGAGCGCATCTACACGCATTCCAACATAATCTGTTTTGATAGGCAAATGCCTGTTGAACCTACGATCAACCAAAGCCAAAAGTTCAACACGCTTAGGGCGACCGTAATGATTCAATGCGGTCAGAGCAGCTTGGATAGTACGACCTGTATAGACGACATCATCTACCAGAATGACGTTCTTTTTTTCCAAATAAAAATCAATTTCTGTTCGGTTGGCCGTCATGATTTTATTGCTCGTTCTGAAATCATCTCGATAGAACGTAATATCTAATTTACCATATTCAATTTTCGGAATATTTAGTATGTCTAGCAAACGCTGGTGCAATAAATTCGCTAATAACACCCCTTTCGCTTGTATACCAATGATACAAGTCTCTTCAAAGTTTTCGTAGGTTTCTATCAATTGATGGCATAAGCGTTCGACGATAATGTCAACATGATCGCTAGTCATCAAAATTTTCTCGTTCGATTCTTCCATTGCTTTATGGTTTTATGGTTCTAGGGTTTTGTGGTTTTGTAGTTTTGGACATGAATGAAGGCTCAAAAATAGCCTTAGTTCCTACATATCGCAAGTTATTGAGTTAGCTTCTTTAGGCTTTCCAATGTTTTCCTCTACTTTTACGCCCTCAAAGCAAATACCGACACATGAGCAAGGTGCTAGGATACATTCGACTTCTTCTCTTTTTTGTATTAATTCTCCTATTTTTAGGTAGATACATGTTAGGGTCAATTTTTAGCGGTCGAGATTTGAAAAGAGGCTTGAGGCTACGGCAGAAATTTGCCAAAGTGATCGCCAAAGTGATCGGAATAGAAATGGAAGTGGTTGGACAGCCCATTGAAGAACCTGCTATTTACATCAGCAATCATCGTAGTTACTACGATCCGGGAGGCGTAAGTTTGGATTTAGTCTACGGAGTCATAGTAGCGAAAGCCGAAATTAGAGATTGGCCACTTATTGGCTATGCCACGGACTTGATCGGTATTGTTTTCGTTGATCGAGATGATCCTGATAGCAGAAGGGCAACACGTGTCACTATGGCAAAAGCACTGGAAGATGGACTTTCCGTTTTGATTTATCCAGAAGGTACGACAGGAGATCGTCCGACCAGTCTAGACTTTCTGCCAGGAACTTTCGCTACGGCAGTCAAAATGAATGCGCCCATCGTTCCTATCGCTATTGAATTCAAACATCCCGAAGATGCCTGGATTAGTGCCTATGAATCATTTTACAGTCACTATGTGAAATGTTTTAGTAAATGGAAAACGCCTGTGAAATTAAGATATGGAACGCCTATTTTTTATGAAGATGTCTTGACTTTCAAGCAAAAGGCACAAGATTGGGTGGATAAAAATTTATTGGAAATGCAAGCAGAATTTGGAGGCGTGGACTGGCAGTCAACGGTCGATGAGCGAATTAAAGAGACTGGAAGATAAGGTTGTGTTGTACTAACCTTGGAAAATTTATGAGTATGAATTCTGATCGTTTATCAGAAAAGAATAATCATCTTCCCTACATTTGAAGCTCATTTCTCTTCAAAACGGAAATTCATGAAACGCACTGCCTTTTTGCTACTCTTTTACTTATTTTTTTCTTGTGCTACCGAAGAAAAAGAGAATACGGAAATACCGAAACGCCCCAATATTCTTTTCATTATGTCCGACGACCATGCCTATCAAGCGATTAGTGCCTACGAAAATCATTTAATTCAAACTCCTAATATTGATCGAATTGCCGAGGAAGGTATTTTATTCAGCAATGCCTGCGTAACCAATTCAATTTGTGCCCCTTCCCGAGCGGTAATTTTAACAGGAAAACACAGCCACCTGAATGGAAAAATTGATAATGCGCTTCCTTTTGATACGACGAATATCACCTTTCCTCAGCTCTTTCAACAAGCTGGCTATCAGACGGCTATGTTTGGGAAACTACATTTTGGTAATAATCCAAAAGGGGTAGATGATTTCATGATTTTGCCAGGACAAGGGAACTATATCAATCCAGATTTCATTACGCCACGCGGCGACACAACGATCACAGGTTACACGACAGATGTGATCACCAATTTGACTTTAGATTGGCTGAAAGAAAAGCGCAAGGAAGAACAACCTTTTATGATGATGTATTTGCACAAAGCACCACATCGTCCTTGGTGGCCACGTCCTGATAAGTTTGCGGAATTTACCAAGAAAGAGTTCCCTGAACCCGATAATTTATTTGATGACTACAAAAATAGAGGAACGGCTGCTAAGACCGCTGAAATGAATGTACTGCGTCACATGATGTAAAGCCATGATAGCAAAATTCGACCAGAAACTTTGGAAGCGATGGGTGAAGTGACGCCAGAAGTGGACGAATTTAAAAATAGTTTTTATTCTAGAATCGGACGAGCGAATGAGGAACAAAAAGCGCTTTACCAACCCACTTTGGATTCGATTAATAACTTCTTTCAAGCGAACTGGCCCGAAATGAGCGAAGAGGAAAAAATGCGCTGGAAATATCAACGCTATATGCAAGATTATTTGGCGTGTATTTCTTCCGTAGATGATAATGTAGGGCGCGTATTGAATTATTTGGACGAGTCTGGTTTAGCAGAAAATACGATTGTTATTTACACATCCGATCAAGGATTTTATCTGGGAGAACACGGTTGGTTTGATAAGCGATTTATTTACGATGAATCTTTCAAAACACCTTTAGTTGTTCGTTGGCCAGGCATAATTAAAGCTAACACGCGCAATGATGAAATGGTACAAAATCTAGACTTCGCACCAACGCTTTTAGAAGCTGCAAACATTCCAATTCCAGAAGATATGCAAGGCGAGAGTTTGTTGCCTCTGTTGAAAGGAGAAACGGAAAATTGGACGCGCGATGCCGTGTATTATCACTACTACGAATATCCAGCCGTCCATCAAGTCAAAAGACACTACGGCATTGTGACCAAAGATTTCAAACTCGCGCATTTCTACTACGATGTAGACGAATGGGAGCTTTACGATCGACAAAAAGACCCTGATGAAATGAAAAATGTGTACAAGAATCCTGCATATGTCGCAGTGGTGGCTGCTTTGAAGCAAAAATTAGCAGATTTGAGAGTGCAGTATCAGGATTCGGAGGAGTTGGATGCGCATTATATTGAATTGACGGGAAAGAGGGAGTAGATGACTACTCCTTTTCCACCAACTTATCCTCCTTCCAGACACCTTTCGCGATGACTCTCCCCTTTTTATTATAGAAAACACCCTCTCCATCGCGCAAGTCATTTTTCCAACCGCCAACGTATAACTCTCCACTTGGAAAGTGATACGAGCCTTGACCATTTCTTTTATCTTCTTCGTATTCTCCTTCGTAGTAAGCGCCATCTTGCCAGTAAAAATTTCCAGTGCCATGTTTTTCATTGTCTTTCCAAGAACCAACGTAGCGACTGCCTGTACTCAAAAGAGCGACTCCATCGCCATTGGCTTTTTCCTCTTTCACTGCTCCAACATAATAGACTTCATTGCCCTTGCTACTCTTGAAAGTGAGATAATTCGAGCTAACGTTATTTTTTAATTGCCCCTCTAAATTTTGGATTTGCATCTTGGCTTTCATCAGCGCAAAAGTGAGCGAATCATATCGGCTAGTACGTACTTCCTCTAGTTTTGGAGCTTGGATAGGCTGCAGTGGTGGACGATTGACGAAAATCGGCTGCTCCACTTTTTCTTGTAATGCCTTTTTCTTGAAGGAATCCAAAATAGCCATTGTGCTAACCAGCCATTTACCGTGCTTCATTCTAGCCTCCAAAGCCGCTTCGATAACAGCAAGCGTATCTAGCGTCTGGTAGTCCGCCATGGCATTAGTATACTGCCCTTTATGAAACAAAGAGTCCACCGACAGTAGCTTATGGTAGGCTTTCAGAGTTCGCTCTTTTTCTTTTAGTAAATCATGCTCTAATTGGAGTTCCTGCATGAGTTGATTCGATTTCAAGAAATAATGAATACCAAAAGCAGCAGTTGCAAACAGCAGAAATGTTGGAATTAGAAAGCGTTTAGATGAAAGCATATTATTAATCGGTTGGGTTTGAAAATTAATGAGTAATAGTCCTTTTAGACGAAGTATACATCATCAAAAACAAAGCGAAAAAATAAATTTTTCCGCTTT
>JBCDFY010000177.1:0-15316 GCA_039176995.1 Bacteroidota bacterium | reverse complement strand
TCAATTGTCAATTACTAATTTCCCATTTCCAATTCTCTTCGTTATCTTCGCTGTGAAGGAGTCCGTCAGTAACTTTCTATCATAAAAGCTCGTTGACAGGACTTTATAATTAATTACAAAATCATATTTCAAATATCTAAAAAGTGAGTCAAGAGATTTTAACAAAATTGATAACATTTTAATAAGAGAAAACATCAATAAAGAACACGCTACGTGTCTCGCATCCTTCGACATTCGTAATTCTGTGTTCAATATTCGATATTCAAAAGTCTCAAATCTCTCCATCTCACGTCTCAAATCTAAATATAATGAGCAACACCGTAACACTTTCCACCGATATGAATACCCTCTACCTCATTGATGACGAACGCGCCATCCCTTTTGATTTGACTGGCAAAGGTGCAGTCATCGGCACACTCGGTGGACAAGTCAGCGTCGTCAGTGCTTCTAGTGGCAAGCAAAGTTTTCTCGCAAGTAAGGGAAAAGAAACGCGTAAGGAATTCCCAGTAAAAGGAAATCAGTGGACAGTGAATTATAATGAGGAAAATGTGGCGTTGCATGTGATCGGGGCTATTGATATTGAGGTCTTCAGTGCAAATCCAAATAAAGAGGCAGATTGTGCTAAATCAGGATATGATTTATCTAAGGAGTTAGTGACCATGCGCCGAGTAGGTGGTATTTTAGAAGTGACGAGTATGCCCATTAAGATGACATTGAAGGGGGATGAGGCGTAAATTGTTAGGATCAGGATTTTCAAGATAAAAGAATTCTCAAAATTTTTAAACAGGTCTAATGTAGACAAGCTAATCTTGTAAATCTTCAAATCCTGTTAATCCTGATTTCTCCAAAAATAGTTATAGACCAAATAGATTCAATGCGAGATAAAATACACGATGCAATACGAAGGGCATTTGAGAAGGCAGGTTGGAATGTAGTCAAAGATCCTTTCAATGTGACGCTGAAAGGCGCGACGATTGGAATAGATTTAGCGGTAGAGAAAGTTATAGAATTCGCCAAAGAAGAAGAACGTGTTTTGGTAGAAATTAAAACTTTGGAGAAAAAGTCTATTCTATATGAATTTTATAGCGTGTACGGCCAATATAGTTTCTACGAGTATTGGATTAGCAAGAAAGGAATTAATCAGCCCTTATATCTAGCTGTTTCGGTAGAGGCTTATAATCGAATTTCAAAACTTAGGGCATTGAAAGAATGGATCGAAGATCAAGAAATCAATTTTGTTATTGTTGACGTTATTAAAGAAAGAATTGTGAAATGGATAAAGTACTAGAACGCAGAAAGATAATCAAAACCTTTTTGGAAGAGCAAATGACTCTTCCTAATAAGGATTATCCACTACTACGATACATCCTGACTGTAGATGAAGAAGAAAGCAACTTTATTCTAACCCAGATGGGTTGGAATGAGGAAGAATTTGTCTATTTTACAGTTTATCACATTGAGATTAAGCAAGATGCTAGTATTTGGTTCTACGAAAACCGAACGGATTTTCCTATCGATGACTTTCTTATCGAAAAGGGCATTCCCAGCACTGATTCAATTGCTGCTTGGTCGCATATTGGAAGGCTAAAATATCAGACAGATCAAGAAGTATTGGCAAGCTAATTTTCTCTTTCTGCTTTTACAACTTCAGCAATTGATTTTCTCTGTAGGTTACTGTTTATCCAACAAATAGTCATCTCATCTATTCCCACTAATGGTACTCTACCTTTTATTTCTGCCCGCATATCTTCTATATATTTTTTCAAATCCACCAATACTTCTCTCTGATTATCTAACGGAGCATCGGGTAATTTTTTGAGTTTGGATAAAAATTTTAAGTAATAGGATAAATATTGATCCTTTTCTTTGTTAAAGAATCTATTAGCGCTTCTTAATGTATTTTCAAAAGTTTCAAAATCATCTGTCTCGTAGGAAGAAATGAGCTTAATAAAGTAAATTCCTCTATCAATGTCTAACCTGATTTGGCTTTTAGTATTATTGATTAATCTATTGCTCCATTCTATACAAAGATCAAATTCTTCGGCTATAAATAATAGAATTGCCATATTTAGGACAAGCACTTTTTCTGTACTTTGACTTATGGAAAATCTGCTCAAACCAAGCTCTACATCATCAGCAATTTGCCTAACTCCTTTTACAATTCCTAGATTAATACTATACACTAGCTTATATTGGTATAGTCTTTGAAAAAGAATTTTCTGATGATGTGTATTTGAAGGTTCTTCTCTTTCTAGTCTCTCTATTAACTCCAAAAAACTATCAAATCTTTCTCTCCTAAAACATGCACCCAGATAAGTAGATATATCTATAATATAGTTGTAAAAGGCTTCTTCTTTATATTCAGAATTTCTATCCCACCAATCCATTACGTAACCAAAATATTCAAAAAAGGAATCAAAATCCTGAACCAAATGATTGTATAATCCACTGGTTTGATAGAAACGATGCTCGGCATGAATGGAATTAAATCCTTTTTCTTTTTGGACTTCTAATTGTGATAAATTTCGTTTGAAATCTTCTATTTGATCTTTGCTAAGTTGCTTATGAAAAACTGCATTTTTTACAATATTATCGTACAAATTCAATGTTCTAAATTCCTCTAATAGTCCTGTTGAAACTTCTTTAGTCTCCATCTGTAAATCCAATAAAACTCCTTCCCCAATCCCCTTCTTAGTCGTCTTCACCACCTTCCTCATCTGCTTATTAATCTCCAATAAAGACAAATGATCCCCCAACTCCTCCGCCAGCTTCTTTGCCGATTGCAATGAGGCTTCACACAAATCATACAATTCACGTTCGTAGAGGTATTTGGCATCCATCAGGTGTTCCTTGATTTGGGCGGCACGGGATTTCTTGCTGTGGTAGTCGCGCATGGAGCGGAGAATGGCGTCGTAGAGGTAGGTTTTGTCGGCAGCAAGGTTTTTGGGGAATTGCTGTTTGATTTCTGCTTCGCTATAATGTTCTAAGGCATTGATGGCTTTGAAGAGACGAAGGTATTTGGCATTCTTCTTACCTGCTTTTTGCGCATCCAAAGTAAAGTACCGTTTCTCCGATTTGGACATGGAGCGGATGAGGCGGTGAAGATCGTTTTTTCTTTTCATGTTTGTTTTGGATATAAGATTTGAGGTTTACAAGAAACGCAAAATAGGCGTGTTTGAGCGGTTTTGCAAGTGTGATAGGATAGGAACGCGGATTAGATGGATTCTAATAGATGATGGACGGATTTTTTCTTTTGCCAAGAAGTCATCATTTTATTTATAACACTAAAACTCCATCGGGTCAGGATACAAAAATTGATAGTCCAAGTCTCGCTTTACTTTTTCATTGGAAACGATTTTATAACTGCCTTTTTTGGCACTTTCCTTAAATGTTGGTGGTTCTAGACTTAATTTTTCCGTTTGGGCGGTGTAGAAATCTCTTTTGCTTGGATGTTCATCTGCACAAACATTGTAAATCTTACCCCATTTTTGTTGTTTAATGACTTGATGAATTACTCGAATACAATCGTCTCGATGCACCATATTGACTGGTTTTTCTGGATCGCTGATATTTTGCTTACCTGCAAAGAAATGTCCTGCTTTTCGCTCGCCACCGACCAAACCAGCCATACGTAAAATGGTCACTTTTTTGTGGTTCAGTCTTTTTAGATATTGCTCTACTTTTGCTAGAGCCTTCGTACTTTTTCTAGTTGGAGCAAGTTCATCTTCTTCTCTAGCAATTGCATTCTTATCCCCATAAACACCTGTGGAACTGACAAATAGAATATGTTCTGCTGTCGTATGTTTTATGATTGTTTTAATTTGTGCAGGATGATCTTCTTCCACATTTGCACTTCTTCGCCCTGGAGGAATATTTAAAATCAATAAATCACTATTGAAGAATTTGGTCAGGTTTTTGCTTTCTATTTTCTGTGGTTTTGCGATCAAATGAAAAGGTTCAATTCCTACCGCCTCTAGAGTAGGAATTTTTTCTAGAGAAGTAGTCGAACCTTTAATGTTAAAGCCTCTTTTTGCTAGAAATTCACCTAGTGATAAACCTAACCAGCCGCAGCCGAGGATTGATATTGTCATTGATTAATGATTAGAGAGAAGTTCATCTTTTAAACCTAGTCTTTCAATAAGTATTTGCTTCAAATACTTCATCATTTGTACAATTTGAAACAGATCATTAGAAGTAGCAGAAAATTCTTGACTAATGGCAAACTGATCTCCTTCAAGTACCATGAAGTACCAAAGCCGCCCAACTACATAGCAACCATAAACGACTTCATCATTATTATTATGCGCTTGTCCAACTAGCATGGCAGCTAAGTTCTGTCCAGCAGGATCGCCACTACTGTCTACGTCTTTTTTGTATTCGTGGAAACTAAAAAATGGTTTTTCTGGTTCACCGGCACCACTTGCAATAATGCCATCTGGTTTTCCAATTAATTCATATTCCCCAACGATTCCTGAGATAGGTCTTTGCGCGTAAAAATTAAGTTCATACGGAATTTTAAAGTTGATCAAATTCAAAATTGGACCAATGAATCCTAGAGATAGTTCTTGTTCGTTCCAGTCGTCCACATTAGCCAACAATCGGTCTTGAAATACTTGAATGACTACTAATTCTTTCTCTGTTAAAGCGGTCTCTGCACTTAGCCATTCTTCTAAAGCTACAATTTTATCCACTCGCCGAAGTCCGAAAAGCTGATACAGCTTATTTCGGGTCATTTGATTCATAAAAATTCTCTTCACCTCTTGTTCCATATTTATCTTCAATTGTTTTCTACAAAGTTAACTGAATTTTAGTTAGGATTTCTCAACTCTCTAGATCGTCTTGTATCCAAGATGCTATACGCTCATCAAGATTATTTCTTCTCTAACACCCATCGCTCACTCACCACACCTTCCACCTTCTCTCTAGAAAAGAACAAGGGAAAAAACTGATCGTTTGCCCAAATTTCAAATAAGTTGCGATAGTGTGGATGTTTAGGGTTTCCATTTTGTCCTGGTGCATTAGTGCCGAGACAATGATCCCAATTCTCCGTATCTACGATGATGCGGAAAGTTGCACCGTGAGATTGATTGTCATTGCTGCTTGTGTTGTTGACCGTAAAACTGCTACCACCGCGCGGCAATGGACCGACATTAAGTTGTTTACGCATATCTGCTTTCACTGCATTGCTTAAGGGATGTTTGATGTAAACGTGCTTATAATTGAGTTGTCCGTATTGCCATCTGGAGGTGTCTGTACCTAACTTTTTGCTGAGTTTTGCAATTGCCTTTTCTAAAGCCATCAATAGAAAGTTATCTCGCCCTTTCATTGAATTCTTACCAAATTTAGAATCAGGTAAGACTAGCCAATTGATGATTTTGGTCATTTGCAGAGACAAATAGGGCTCTGCCTCCTTGGGAATGACCAAGTCTTGCATTCCACTTCTAAGCTCTTGCTCCCAAGCGTGGTAAATACTTGCGGCTGTTGAATTAGCTTCCATTTGGAAATCCCATTTTAACAATACTTGTCTTGCTTTTTCTATTTTTGGATCATCCGATTTTAAAGCGCGAAGTAAGGGAACTAAATTTCGAGCAGGAATAGATAAATAATCGGTTTGTAAATTTGCCATATCGATCAAGCTATGCTTTTTGCCACTTGCTAGCATTTCTGCCACTCGATCCCCGCGATAGGAGTCTCCCCAAATATAACCAATGGCGTCCCAATATTCGTAGTCAGTTGGCGTGATGTTTTCATTCGCAGTAACGATCATACCACTCTCCGGATTATGAATATTTGGTTTTGCAATGATCGGTAGATAGCCTTCCCACTCATAACTCCCATCTCCTAAAACAGGCACTAAGCCACTCCAATTTCTCCGAATCGGCGCAATGCCAACTACCTGCAATCCAATATTACCTTCTTTATCCGCCCACGCCATATTTTCGCCTGGAATGTTGCTATAATTGCACGCTGCTCGAAATTCCTCAAAGTTCTTGGCTTGATTCATTCGAAGACTCGCTAGATAAGGCGAACCACCATTTTCTAGCCAACCACAACGCACTGCCCAAGCAATCTGTTCTTTGCTGTTTTCAAAAACTACTGGTCCATGTCGCGTATATTTCAACTCAACGATTTCGGGTTGTTGTCCTTTCACGGGAATGGTATCTTTGATAATCAACATCTGCTCCCATTGCCCTTTGTATTTATATTGATTCGGACGATCTGGATGAGTTTCATAAAGCAGTAAGTCCTCTGCATCTGTTCGGAAAACCGTCAAACCCCAAGCACCATGCTCATTATGTCCAATGGAAATCCCTGGAATTTCAGGTTCACCACCACCAATGACATTCCAACCTGGAGCGACTAAATGTGCCATGTAGCGCAAAGAAGGAGAAGCCAAAGAACGATGTGGATCATTTGCCATCATTGGATAGCCACTTTGCGTATGTTCGCCACTTACGACCCAATTATTGCTTCCAATATTGGTAATTTCTTCTTTTTGTACGCGCTGCCATGCTGCTTCATCCAATTGTGCTAAATCATGATAATCACTTCCATTGCGAACAGTAGAAATTAAATCCTCTGGCTGAAAAGCAACAGGTCGTCTGTAAGCATTGTACAGTTCTAAAATGTCTTCAAATAGCCATTCACTTTTGATTTTGCTATCCAATTTCAATAATGGTTTTTTAGGATGAAACCAACTAATTTCTTGGACTTCATCTGCTCCAAGGAGTGCGACTGCTCTACCAATCTTGAGTTCTTGCTGAATATTTCCAAGCAAACCTTGATGTCTTGAAATGACGATTTCAGGTGTCCATTTTTGCGGTTGAATTCCTAGTAGCTCAAATTCTAGCGGAAGCAATTCAGGATTTTTGCGCATCAAATCAATATAGGCATTAACCCCTTTTACAAAAGAAGTAATAATCAATTCTCCTCTTGGATGATAATGATTCATTTCTGCTTGAATATCTCCTCGAAATTGAAACAAACGTGTCCCGATATCACGCTTCAATTCTCTTGCTCCTAATATTTCTGCTACTGTTCCAGTGGCTTGTCGCCGCCATACTTCAAATTGAAACAAACGATCTTTGGCTGCATGAAAACCTTGCGCGAAGAACAAATCAGCTTCATTTTGTGCATAGATATGTGGAACGCCCCATTCATCGATTAGGATTTCAACGGAATCTTTTAGGCCTGCAATAGTGTGTTTTTGTTGGGAGAAAATAGTAGTAGAAAAGCAGACAAATAGTGATATGGCGAGTAATCTGTACATTTCGTTCTGTTTTTTCAAATATAGCAAAGATTTGGTGCTTCTTTGGCTAGAACCCAAAATTAACCTACTTTTGCCCTCCGATTCTGAATTGGTAGGTGTTTTGGGATATTTTAGCACGTTTTTTGAGCTACTCAAGCTAACCTTCCTAATCGAAAACAAACTAAAACTTAAATAAGTAAAACTAGATTTTTATGGGGCAGACGATAACAATGTTGATTCCTGCATTTGGTGTACTTGCATTGATATTCATGGCAATTCAATCTTCATGGGTAGGAAAGCAAGATGTAGGTAACGAAAAAATGGCAAGAATTGCTAAGAATATCGCTGATGGTGCGATGGCTTTTTTGAGAGCAGAGTACAAAGTACTAGCAATCTTCGTATTAGTAGTAGCTGCACTCTTAGCATATAGTGGTGCAACTACAGAAGGATCAAATGTTCTAGTAGCCTTCTCTTTCATTATTGGTGCAATTTGTTCCGCTTTGGCTGGTTTCATTGGTATGCGAGTGGCAACTAAAGCGAATGTAAGAACAACCAACGCAGCTCGTACAGGTTTGAGTAAAGCTCTGAAAGTAGCTTTCCGTGGAGGTGCAGTAATGGGATTAGGAGTTGTTGGGCTTGGTGTTCTAGGTTTGGGTATCCTTTTCTTAATTTACACAAGTAGTATGGTTTCTTTCTCTGATGATTGGGGAACAGTATTGACTGTACTAACTGGTTTCTCTTTCGGTGCATCTTCTATTGCACTTTTCGCTCGTGTGGGTGGCGGTATTTATACTAAAGCAGCAGATGTAGGAGCGGATTTGGTAGGTAAAGTAGAAGCAGGTATTCCTGAAGATCACCCATTGAATCCAGCGACTATTGCGGATAACGTAGGAGATAACGTAGGAGACGTTGCAGGTATGGGTGCCGATTTATTTGAATCTTATGTTGGTTCTATTATTGGTACAATGGTACTAGGTTTAGCATTGATGCAAGCAGATGCAACTGCTTTTGGTGGCGAAGGATTGAGTGCAGTTTCTCCAATTCTCTTACCGCTACTATTAGCTGGTGCTGGTATCTTGACTTCCATCTTAGGAACTTTCATGGTAAACGTAAAAGAAGGTGGAAACCCACAGAAAGCATTGAACATTGGTGAGTTCGGTTCTACTGGTATTTTGATTGTCATTTCTTATTTTATCATTACTACTGTATTGCCTGCTGAATGGACTTTTGGTGGTGATACGTTCACTTCTAATGGCGTATTCATTGCAACTATTATTGGTTCTATCGCAGGTGTATTGATTGGTTTGATCACAGAATATTACACAGGATTTGGGACAAGACCAGTAAAGAATATCGTGAATCAATCTGCAACAGGTGCTGCAACAAATATCATTTCTGGTTTAGGTGTAGGTATGCAATCAACAGCTATTCCAATCATCATTATTGCTGCTGCAATTGTTGGTGCTTATGAATTTGCTGGATTATATGGTATTGCAATTGCTGCTGTTGGTATGTTAGCAAATACAGGAATTCAATTGGCAGTAGATGCTTACGGTCCAATTTCGGATAACGCAGGTGGTATTGCTGAAATGGCAGAATTGCCAAGTGAAGTTCGTGGACGTACCGATAAATTGGATGCTGTAGGGAACACAACTGCTGCAATCGGTAAAGGTTTCGCAATTGGTTCTGCTGCATTGACGGCTTTGGCATTGTTCGCGGCATTTATGACGACTGCTGGTATCGATACGATTGATGTAGCTAATCCAGTGGTAATGGCAGGTTTGTTTTTAGGAGGTATGCTTCCTTTCTTGTTCTCTTCTATGGCTATGGACTCAGTAGGTAAAGCAGCTATGGATATGATTGAAGAAGTTCGCCGTCAGTTCAAAACTATTCCAGAATTGAACGCAGCTTTGAATGTGATGAGAAAAAATGAAGGTAAAGAAATGTCTGAATGGTCTCAAGCGGATCAAGAAACCTTCGAAGCAGCAGATGGTAAAGCAGAGTACGACAAATGTGTCGATATTTCAACTAAAGCATCTATTCGTGAAATGGTTTTACCTGGTGTATTGGCAGTATCTGTACCAACATTGATTGGTTTTGCAGGTGGACCTGAAATGTTAGGTGGTCTTCTAGCAGGTGTAACGGTATCTGGTGTTTTGATGGCAATTTTCCAGTCCAATTCTGGTGGAGCATGGGATAATGCTAAAAAAATGTTTGAAGATGGTGTCGAAATCAACGGTAAAATGACTTATAAAGGTTCTGATGCACACAAAGCAGCAGTAGTAGGTGACACTGTGGGTGATCCATTTAAAGATACTTCTGGTCCTTCTTTGAATATCTTAGTGAAATTAACTTCTATTGTTGCTTTGGTCTTAGCACCATTCATCGCAGTAAATAGTGATAAGATGGGAATGGAAGAAGTAGAACCTAAGCAAGAGCAAATCGGAGAGGTGATTACCGATGATTTGAAAGATGCTTATGAAATTAAATAATTGGTGATTTGATATATCACTTTTAAGATAAAAAGAGCCGCTTCAGTTTTGGAGCGGCTTTTTTTGTTTTTTCGAGCTGATAATTTTTTATGAACCACAAAGTAACAAAAGGGCACAAAGAGAAGCCTCTCCTTGTATTTTAAACAGGTGCGGCAACATCCTAAAATTCAAAATACGCTTCCATTTTCTTCAACCAATCTTCCGCCAAGACTTTAATTTTTCTCAAATCCTCTATACTTGAAAATGCACCGTGTTGCTTTCGATAATTGACGATGATATTCGCTGTTTTCCAATTGATGTAAGGATGCGCCTTCAATTCAGCAGCGGTCAACTCATTGATTTTGAGTTTTTTGAATACAGGTGAAGGACGTAAAGACAAACGTACTTTTTGGAAAGTGCTGTCTGGTAGATTGTATGTTTCGCTGATTTGATCTACTGAGGAAAAACCACCCAAAGCAGTTCGGAATTTGACAATTCGATTAGCATAAGCTGGACCAATACCTCGTAGTTGTTGCCATTCCTCCGCAGTCGCTTTATTGATATCAATGATAACTTTTGGTTGTACCACAGCATCATAAGAAGATGGGATATTTGCATTTTTAGGCGTGAATTCTTCGTTTTGAGCGATAGGCGGCAGTGTTTCCTTGGGTTCAATGACGATATAATCAGCGATGCGATCGTATTCTTTTTCTGTGAAACTGTAAAGTCGTTTTATATCTTCTTTTTGTTGAAAAGTTGCTCCCGCTTCGCGATAATTAAGCAGGTTATTCCTCATTTTTTTTGGAACGCCTAGTTTCTTCAATTCTTCTTCCGTCACTGTATTTGGATCGAATGCGAAAAGCTCGACAGCTACTGGAGCAGTTTCTGTGAGTTCTTTTTTAGCAGTTGATTTTTCATTTTCAACTAACGGAAGCGTTTCCATTTGAATATACGGCAACCACTTTTGGTAAAGCTCTTCTTTTAAGCCATATACCTTTTTCATCTCCTCTTTTTGCTTAAATCCCCCTTTTCGGTTGCGATATTTTACAAAGGTTTTAGCTGCTTTTTCAGAAAGTCCAAGCTTGACCAAATTTGCCTCATCTACTGTGTTTGGATCGAATGCAAATAATTGGTTTCCAGTATCTTGAATTGAAATCTTCTGTTGTTGTTCAAAAACAGCAATATCTTCTTGATAAGCAGAAAAGTCTATTTTTTCTTTTGGAAAGAGAAAAGAAAGGAGGCTAGGAAATACCAATAACAGTACACCTAGTAAGAGTAATACGCTTACCCCGAGCCGCTCCGCACGCGTGTACTCGAAGTATTTTGTTTGCAATGGCTTCATGTTAGCTTGGCCTTTGTATGTTGATTGCTACCATGAAGCTAAGGAAATATGAGGAATTTACCTAATGTTTTGACGAGAAATCACTACTTCCCATGATTATAGAACTCAAATAACTTCACTAAATCTTCTTTTCTTGATAATTTCAAGTTCTCTGCATCCAAAAACAGTTTTGCCTCTGCATTATTTCCCATCACTTCTAAAACTTTCTTCTTGCCTGTTTTCAAAGGTGTCACGTTCTGTCCTTTTTTGTAGTAAAAGAAAACTGAACGAAAGCTATTCTTCTTCTCTCCATTGATACCAGAAGTTAGCACATTGCTTCCTTCGTAGGTATAAGTCAGCTCGAAAGCACAAAGCAAATTTAGTTTTCCATAAGAAAGTAATTCGTAATAATTGGAAGGAGAAGATTTATCAGGAAGGAGAATGTGCGTGCCGATCATCGCCATTTCTATGGCATTCGTGCGCAGCATTCGAACTTGTTCTTGCCATTTTATTTCTATCGCACTCGATAGTATGTTGAAGCGTGTCATTACGGGATAAGTTGTGGAATCTTTCTTCAAAGTGACCCAGCCCAATGTCCATTCTGGATGTAGGTAGAGCGTATGAGGCTTGGTTTGATTTACAGGATAAGAGACACTACGAACTTCTTTTGCCGTTTGTTCATCTATCGCTTTTAATTGGGCAATTTTACTTTCCAATTGAGCAAAACTGAACACTGGCAAGAAACAAAATAGCCATAAAAATTTAGGAGAGCGCAGTACACTAGACTGTCGCTCTCCTAAAGGTGAAATCATCGAGTAATTCATTGTTTTTTCTTGCGAAGGTAAGAACTTCCGTTCATTTACATCCTTACTCTCTCTACACGCTCTCCATCTTCGTATTTAACAACAAAAGCAGTTGGAAATCCTTCTTTTCTCACCTTGCCCAACATTTTTTTCGCTTCCGAAAGGTTGAAGAAATCTGCTAATAGGGCTCTTGTCACATTTTTATCTACGATGGTTTCGTAGTCCAAACGCATCCAATCTTGGATTGGCTGAAAACGAGGATCGTTGAAAGAAAAATCAGCTAAAGCGATGATCTGTATCTTGTAGTAAACGCCTGTGTGTCTTGGCGCATTCGTTCGCAATTGGAAGGCTTCCAAAGGCGCAGAAGGCGTATAAACATACTCAAGGGAGGACTCTGTGGGGCGTTCTGGTTTTGGCTCTATTTTTGTAGGAGGGGTTGTCGTAATGGTCTCTGAATCAGTAGGTTGTTCTACCACTGGCGTTTCAATTGGAGTACTTGGTTCAGGCATAGGGGTGAAAATCTCATCTGGCTTGGTGACGGGGAAAGAAGGCGGCGGTGTGCTTGAACTATTCAAATTTATCAAGTACAAATACTCCGTTTGTCTGCCAGAAACGCCCGTTTTGAAAGTACGCGTATCAGGCTGATAACCATCTTTATGCGCTACCAATTTGTATTCTTTATCTGCAGGCACACGCAGCAAATAACTTCCAGTTTCAAAAACTCCAGACTGTACAATTCTTTCGCGCTGATCGCCTAAGATTTCAAAAATAGAAACTTCTACATTGCTCAACGGAATGCTATCTTCCTGATCGTAAATAATGCCTTTGATGACATATTCTTGCTTTTTTTGGCTAATGCGAAATTCGAAGATATCTTCGTCCGTTGTGGTTTCTTTTTTATGTTGGAATGTTCGATTAGAAACAAAAAATCCACCATCGCCATATCTATTTTGAATATAGAAATAGTCATCTGCACCAGAGTTGTAGGGCGAACCAATATTCACTGGAAATGCCCAATTCGACTGGCTACCTTCTACTTTGAAGATGTCCAAACCACCCATCGTCATGTGTCCGTTGGAGCTGAAATACAGTGCTTTTTCCCCTACATTATAATAAGGCGTCAATTCATTGCGCTGTGTATTGATTTTCGCGCCTGCATTTTTAGGTGCACTAAAAGCAAAGTCCTTTCCATCTAAACTGCGCGTGGTGTACCAAATGTCCATTCCACCTTGTCCGCCTGCTCTATTGGAAGCGAAATAAAGAATTTCCTTACCGTCCATATGAACTACACTAGGCTGTGTAGAAGTGACGTCTGCTTGATTAATTTTATCGGGCAAACGCTCCGGTGCTGTCCAAAGATTGCCATTGCGTTTCGTCATATAAATTTCGCAGCGCGTAGTCAATTCACCCCAATTTTCAACAGACTTACAAATGGTGAAATACATCCTTTTTTCATCGGGACTTAGTGTTGGATTACAAACGTGCGAACCTTCTAAATCTGCAAATTGTGCTGGCACGTCGGGCGATTTCCATTCTCGCAAACCGCGCTTGGTCGTGAAAATTTTAGCGTAATCTTGCTGTGTAGAAGAAAATAGAAGCTCATCGTTGCCATAAGGCACTGGCGAAAAATCGACTTGCTTAGTATTCACCGCTTTGTCCAAATGTGTAATGCGAACGCTTGCATCCGTTCCTGCTTTGAACTCCGAAGCATTGTGGCTGGCTTCCATTTCTTGTAAAGCCTCACTCACCATTGCCGCAGCATTTTCGCCTGTATAACGATCTGAAAATTGCTTGAACTCGCGAATCGCTTCCTGATACTTTTCGTTGTGTTTCAAGGATTTAGCGTAGTAGAATTGTGCTTTTGGAAACTTTTTGAACTGCTTGCTCACTTGTTCAAATAAGGCTTCTGCTCTTCGATAATCTTTGATAATCAAGTAATTTTTACCTGCATCAAAGGCATATTGCAACTTTTTAGGCTTCTTGTTCCAGGCTTGACTGTAATGATAAGCGGCATCTGCATATTGAGACTTCGCTTGATACTCTTCCGCTTCCTTCACGTGTTTTTTCCACTTCCAATCTTGGGAATTTTCCTGCGCAACTAGGAAATTAAAAATACCGAATGTAACCAGTAAGAGTAGCATTGTAAACTTTCGCATAACCAACATTTTTTAAGACTTACGACAATTATGAAAGTGCTACTTCATATTCTTTCGTCCTTTATTAAAATTTAACACATTGATCGTTTGGGTGGAGACTCGGTAATGCTTGTTGAATGTATTTGCTCTTACGTTTTTTGAGTAGTGTCACGCAGAGCTTGCAGAGAGCGCAGAGGTTTAATTATTTCAATTTTACCAAAGCTCAATTGACACGAATTGATAAACATTTTTGATTTTGGGTTTTTGCTCGTTTGTGAACGAAGAGATTCTCTTATTTAGGTTTTTTGATCCAACGAATCGAATTTTTTTACCCTTTTTATTTAGAGTAAAATGATTGATCTTTTGTGTTGTACGATATTTCTTTACTGATAGCTGAAAAAAGCTAGAAAAATATTAGACGTAGTCAGTTCATCTAAATCAGCTTATCTTCTTGTTCACAAAACCGCCTCAATAATTGCTGGAAAATACTGATGCTCCAGAGCTTGTACTTTCTTTGCAATGTCTTCTGCGCTATCTTTTTTGCTTACTTCGCAGCGTGCTTGAAATAAAATATTTCCTTCATCATAATGTTCATTCACATAATGAATCGTGATGCCAGAGTGCTGCTCTTGCGCCTGCTGCACTGCACGATGCACATTCATTCCATACATTCCCTTACCACCATAAGAAGGCAACAAAGCGGGATGAATGTTGATGATGCGCTTTGGATAAGCCTTGATTAAATATTCAGGAATCAACCAAAGAAAACCTGCTAACACAATGAAGTCAATCTCAAAAGCACGCAATTCTTGTAGAATTTCATCACTATGATAAAAAGAAGATTTATGGAGAACTAAGCTGGAAATTTGATGATCGGAAGCCAATTCTAAGACAGGAGCATTTTGCTTGTTGGAGACAATCAAGGCAACTTCGACCTCAGATTTATCTCGGAAGTAGTCCATTATTTTTCGGGCATTGCTGCCGCGTCCAGATGCGAATATTGCAATCTTTGTCATGTTGCAACTGTGTTTGAATCGGTTTCTATTTTCTGTTGATCTGTTGAATTGTTTATTCGTTGATCTGAAATTATCGCTCTCAAATCAACGAATAAACATCCCGATAGCTATACGACTTTTGCAAAAGCTCGAGAAAGCCAAAAAGTTGATTGAAATTGCGGAAAAACGATAAAAAATAGGGAAATATATAGTTGTGTGAAGACGTAACATCATCGTTTACACAAGTAGCAGCATTTAAAAGTATGTGCTGATGTGCATTTGAGTGTTCGATTAACCATTCAAGGATTTACTACAACTATACTTTTCGTGTGAAAAGACATC
>JBCDFY010000176.1:0-15348 GCA_039176995.1 Bacteroidota bacterium | reverse complement strand
TAAAAATTCATATTTTTCTGATAAAAAGTTTCCTATTACAAATTCTATTCATATCTTCGCAGTAGAAATTTATATCTACATCCTTTTTATAGTTTAATTTACATATCTCAAATCTTGCATATTCCCGTATGTAGGGTTGAGAGTTGAGGTTCTCAAATAATAAAGAGAATCAACTTTCACTAAGAACATGATTTAAGTGTGATTTTTTCACCGCCGTTCTGGTTCATTCAGTATTGAATGTTTGCCTAAGTTCGTCCGGTTATCAATTATCATCTTAAATTAAGCGTTATTGTGAAATTTTTTACATTACTTACATTTTGTTTCTTCACTTTCTGTGCAAACGCAGATGTTATCTTTGTTAAGGCAGGTTCAAATGGCGATGGTACGTCATGGGATAATGCGATGGGTGATCTAGCAGAGGCTTTGGATTATGCACGTTCAGGCGATCAAGTTTGGGTAGCACGCGGCACTTATTACCCAACCGCATCTAATGATCGTTACGCTTATTTCGAAGTGAAAGACGGCGTTCGCTTGTTGGGAGGTTTCGCAGGTAACGAAAACTTTTCTTCTGATAGAAATTGGGCTACCAACAAGACCATTCTAAGCGGAGAAATTGGATCTTCTTCCATTGATGATAATTCCTACACTATTATATATACCAAAAACGTAAGCAGCAAAACCGTAATCGACGGATTCATCGTTACTAAAGGTTCTGCTAACGGATTGGGAAAGAAAGGAGACCTTGAGCGTTGCGGAGGTGGATTGTTCAATGATGGACAAGGTGGAAGTTCAAACCCAACAATTGCCAACTGTACTTTTGTGAAGAACTACGGAAGAGACGGTGGAGCAATTTATAACTACGCAAAAGAAGGAGTTTGCAATCCTCGCATTACGAACTGCAAATTCTTAAACAATAAAGCAGACTTAGACGGTGGAGCAATCTACAACGATAGCAGAATGGGTATTTGTAACCCAGTGCTTAAAGACTGCAAAATCGCAAAGAATACAGCAACTTATGGTGGCGGTATTTTGAACTACGGACAAGATGGTGGCGAAGCAAGCCCAGTCATCACAAACTGCTCATTTGAAGACAATGTTGGTTATGTAAGAGGCGGAAGTATTTATTCCTCTGAAAACAACGGAAAATGTAGTCCAGCCATTACAAGTAGTTATTTCTCTGATAATAAAGCAACTGTTGGACGTGAGATTAACGAAAATGGACAAGTCGTTTCAAGAGGGGTTGTAAAGAAAATGTAGAGTGAAAAGGTATAAATTATTTTTAGGTCAGTTAGTCAACGCTTCTAACTGACCTTTTTTTATGCTCCCTTTTGTTAAGTAGACTGCTAGATTAAAAGATATGAGATATGAGACGCAAAGTACTCTCGTTCAATTTCTTATAGCAATCAGAATATCTGATTTTTTAGGGTATACTATACTTATGATGGATATTTGCTATTCCTTCTCTGTTGCTTCTCGAAATTTTCTTCTAGAATGAAATCCAACAAGAAAAGTAACTAAATCGCGATCTGCTTTTGGATGTTGAAGTAATTTTTGAGCATCTTTGATGCGGTGATGCTCTAGCCAAGACTGCCAAGATTGTTGATTATGCTGACGAATGAGCTGTTTAATGGTAGCGATGGAAGTTTTAAATTGTAAGGCACTCCAGAGTGGCGTTAGTTCTGCATTTCGATGCCATTTTTCTTCTTTGAAGATCGACTCAAATGACTGAAAATCAATATTTTGTGATTTATCTTTAAAAAGATAGATTAATTCTTTCCAGTAAGCACTCAAAATCAACCACAGCAACATTGCTACAAAAGTCAAATCTCCCAAATATACGTAGCCTTCCACCTTATACAAATCTCTATTCAAGAAATTGAACGCTACAAAATCGGTGACTGCAAAAAAACTGTAAATAGCGGCGAGTATACTCAATCGTTTCACCAATTTCCGCAAACTCCAGGCCTTTTCGCGTTCCCAATCAAAGCCTTTTTTTCGCAGTTTAGCCAAGCGATAACGAATGTAGCGATAGGAAAGGGAAGCATAGAGAAAGAAAAAAACTAAGAATAAACTGTACTCAATTGGTCCATATATTGGACGAATAAAGTTTTCCCAAATTTGGTGTTGTTGCTGTTCGGGTTGAAAACTGACCACAAAAACGAAGACGAACTGCATAAGCGGTAAAATCAAATGCTTCAAATCACTGCCTCTGAAAATATAAGTTGGAAAAAGGGTGAATTTCACATAGTAGAATAGCAGTGGACCGAAAGAAAGGGTGAACCAAAAAGGCATTTGATACAAGTGTTCGTAAGCACCAAAGAAACTGGTTCTTAGGAGAAGAATATTGAATAAGCTCAAGGCAAAAGTGAGTATCAAAAAGGCGAGACTTTTGTTTGCTTTGGACGTTCCTGTAGCTTTAGTAAACTGATGTACCGCTGCCAAGCCCGCCAGCAAAGTAGTGAGTAGCATCAAAGCTAGTATGGTAAGTCGTAGGATGTTCAATATTCGTAATTTTCGCAGTCAAAGTTAAGCTCTTGCATGGAGAAGTGCTACTTTTTTAGCTGTGCTTCAATCAAAAAGTCGCTTTTGCTTGTTGTAAAGTATATGTTTCGACTTTTCAGACGTTGTTTTACTATTCAACAACATTGATAATCTTCCATTATGAATATTCGTATCTTGTTTGCCTTTGCTGCCTTTGCCATAGTTAGCTGCCTTCAACCTCCAGAATTTTCAGATATTCCCGAGATTCAATACATCGGTATCAATAAAAAACAGATTTTGCAAGGAAGCGGCTCGAATCAAGATTCTCTGGTTGTCGAATTTTCTTATACAGATGGAGATGGCAATATCGGTGCAGTCGCCGATTCTTTCTTTAATAATATTGTCTTTATTGATAACCGAATTGGTTTGGAAACTTTCTCTGGTATTCCGACAATACCAAGGCAAGGTGTGGGAAGTGGAATTTCTGGTGTGATTTCCGTGGTCATTCCTACCGCCAACCAAGGTGTTTGCTGTATTTACGATGATAAAAATAGACAAGATCCATGTACGCCTTCCACGGCTTTCCCGACGGATACTTTTACTTATACCATATATATTATGGATCAGGATCTGAATGAGAGCAATCGAATTGAGACCGAGCCGATTGTGGTACTTTGTCAATAGTTAGTTTTCTCCCAAAACTTGCAAATTTCTAGTCAACTCGCGAACGATGCCTTTTTCTCTAGGATCGTACAGCCAATTGGTATCAAATTCTGCGAGTATGTCGCTATTGGGTTCGTTGGAAAGGGTCAAGCTGTGGAACTGCGTGCCTTTGTTTTGTTGAAAAAAGCGAACTTGCTGCAAGACTTCCTTATCCACTTTATACATGATAAAATCTGAAATCATCAATACATCGGCGTCTTGATAGTCGTTATTTTGGAGCTGCCGTAAGGCTTCATAGAGCGCGAGCGAAATGTCTGTACCACCATAAAAAGACATCTTCAAAAATTTCGCGATTTCATCAATAGAGTTGGCAATATCATACAAATCTAGCGTTTTGATGCCCGTTGAAAAGTTGATCAAATAAGCACGCCGATTGTCACTAATTGCCATCTTTAGAATGCCTAAACATAACACTTTAGCGATTTGCTCGGGGCGTCCTGTCATGGACTCGCTGGTGTCTACACAAATTATGAATGGACCTTTCTCTTTTTGACGCACCTTCTGATGCACTTCCATGATGTTATCCTTGCTTTTTACTAAACGCCGATCTTCGTAGCGAAAAGTCAGTAAGCCTTTGTCGGCATATTTTTTTAGGAAAAGTGTTTCAGTGGCTTCATTACTTAAGAGACCTGCTTCTGAACTCAACAAATTATTCAAATCATCGCTTTCGTGTACACCCACGATCTCTGCCTTCGCCAATTCATCTACTTTCCACTCTTGTCGAATGATGGTTTTCTCGTAGGTCTCTTCTTCTATCTCGATTTCTGCCTCGCGCATTTTTCCCAATAGATCCGCTAATTCTTGTATGGATTTTTCGTCTTTCAGCAACTCGTCGTATTCCTTGATGGCATCAAAAGAAGTGTCTTGCCACAATTCGCGTGACATATCCCAACCTAAATAATCTGTGAAAGGGGAAACGATAGACATTAGTTTTTTGTACTCGCCTACTTTTGCCTGCAAGAGCTGCGTGTAATTATCTTTTTCTTCTTCCATTTTTTGCAATTGATACGCCAAAATCTTCGCTTGTAAAAGGGCGTCCCATTGCGCTAATAAGTCTGTGAAAATCAGCTCAAATTTCTCTTTTTCTTCTTTAGAGAGCTGCTCTTTATTGAGTAGTTGATCGAAACGATCTTTATAGAAGTCAATGTCCAATTCTTCTTTTGGATAGCTTGATTTTAGAAAATCTACGAGATAAGCATATCGCTTTTGGAACATATGGAAGGGCGTGACTGCCCAACCTTCTAATCGCTTTTGTTCTTCTTGATAAGGATGTGAAGTAGCGGTTTTTTCAAAGGTTTTGCGCATCCAATAAAGCGTATCTAAAACGACTTGTTGCGTGATGTTTTCGTTCACATCGCAAAGTGGTAACAAGTCTTCTATGGAAAATAAATCATCTAATGCCTGTTGGAAATAGCGAAAATACTGATCGTTTAATTCAGGAATTTCGTAACTCTCGGGGGCAAGTTTGTTTTTCAAATATTCCACCAAATAGCGGCGCATCTTGCGGTCAAGCAAGTTACCAAATTCGATGAAGCGGAGATATTCTTGTTCTAAAGATTCCAATTTTTAATTGTTAGCTATGAACTGTTAATTGTCAATTATTCATTACATATTGCTCATCACTAATTGTCAATAGACAAATAGCTGTATCGCAATTTTTCCAACCTCAACTTCAAGGCTTGTAAGGCTTCTTTCACTTCCTGCATATTGCTTTGCACAACTTCTGACCATTTCTTATCCACAAAAATATTTTGCTCCAAATGATTTAATTCATCGGGTGCATGATAACGGACTTTTCCTTCTTGCTGTGTGATGTAGTGCATCAATTTCTCATGTCGTTCTTCCCAATATTTTAGAACGATGGGATGTGGTTTTTTGAAAATGACTTCGGTGCGTTCTTGCTGCACCGTTTTCAGCCCGAAGCTCAAAAGCGCATCATTGAATTGTACTTCGATGACGTGCTGTTGCGCTCCTTTTTTAGCCCGCAGGCGATTCACTAGGCTCAAATTTTCATCATAAAAATTGGTGACGCTCGTCTCAGAAGCATTCAGTTGGCGATATTGTTTAATGGTGACATGCTTCCCTTCAAATTGATGACTCTCCTTTAAAAGTTCATAGTATTCTTCTTCAATAGGCATCAGCTGTTCTTCAACTACCTTATGCCGAACTTTGATTTCTTTATTTACATCTGCCTCAAAATCAGCGACTTCTTTCTTCAAAGTCTGCAAATTAACTGCCATTGAATAACCATGTTTGCGCACAGCATCTACCACTAAATCACGAATGATTTCTTTTTGTATTGGTGTGTTCCATAAGCAATGTAGCATCAAAAAGCAATCCATCAAATCCACTTTTTCGCGTCCATTCAAGAAAGCGGACGTTCGCATCAAGCGCACCAATTTTTTCCAACGCCGATCGTGAATTAAAATCCGTTTGTCTGCATTGTTGGGCTTAGCATTGTGCTCTTCGAGTTTGTATTTGACGAGTTGAATCGTATTTAACACCTCGGCAGGTACTTCTATTTCATCTATGGCAGTCGACCATTTTTGTAATTCATTTTCTTTCAGCTTTACCTCCTCCGAAATGGTATCTTCATACACATCTTCGGTATTTGTAATCATTTGCACGAAGTTGTTGAAGGTCTTAATGTTGCCCAATTCTAGGCGCACTAAAAAGCGATCCCAAATGGGTGCGAGATTTTTGTTTTGTAATGGTAATTCATTAGAAGCGGTAATGATTCCTCGAATGTTGACTTTCATATCTTGATCGCCATTTCGATAAATTTTTTCATTCAAAATGGTCAACAAAGCATTCTGAATGGCTGGTCCAGCCTTCCAAATTTCATCTAGGAAAATGATATTCGCACCCGGGAGATAGCGATCAGTTAGGCGTTCGTATTTATCTTCTTCCTTGAGTTTTTTGATCGAAATTGGTCCGAAAACCTCATCGGGCGTACTAAACTTACTCATTAAATACTCAAAAGAAGTCCCATCTAGGAAAGCGTGTTTCAGTCGGCGCGCAATCAAACTTTTTCCCACGCCTGGAGGACCCAGTAAGAAAATACTTTCGCCCGCAATTGCTGTTAGAAGCGATAATTTTACGGACTCTTCGCGTTCGTACAAGCCTTGGCAAAGTCCATTGAGTAGTTCTTGAAAACGAGTTCTGATATCCAAATCTATCGTTGCTGTGATCTCCATTTTTTCCATATTGGAGTTTTAACAGTGTAAGGAAAAGATCGTTTAGAAGAGTAGAGTTTCATTTAAAAAATTCCCGCAATAAAATCCGCCATCCAAGTCATTAGTTTCCACATCAACCAAGCAACTAAAATCAGGATACCAATTAAGATGCAAATCACGGTCAAAACGGCAGATAGCGTATTGCCTTTTGCTTTGCCTTTGTCGTAGTGTTTTTTTAATAATTCCAAATTGCGGCGATTGGCACGATAGGTCAAATCAAAAACATCTCCTAAAATTGGAATTGCACCTATCAAGGCATCTAGTGCAATATTCCATAACATTCGAAGGAGAACACCTGTGCTCACGCCATGTCTTGCCATCGCGACAACTAAAGTACACGAAATGCCAAAGCTCAAAAAATCGCCAGCATAAGGTACTAGACCGATCAAGAAATCTGCGCCAAAGCGAATATTGGTAAAGGGAATGCGGAATTTGGAGTCGAGGAAATCAGAGACCGTGTCGAGCCATTGGAATTGTGTTGACTCTAAAGATTGAACTTCTGCTTTGTTTATGTACTCAGGCATAAAATCACTTTTTTGAAAACCTTAACAAGATAAGGTCTTCGCTAGATTTTATGTTCGATTGAAATAAACCGACATCTGATCAATAATAGATACATAATTTATTCTAACTCAAAAAGCGTTGACGTACTTCTAGAGTTGGTACTTCACAAATTGTTTCCTTTTTTCCAAACCACTTGTATCTATTTTTTGCAATCCAAGAATAAATTCTATCTCTGATATTTGCAGGGATAAACATGAAAATGTACAGGAACTTCCAAAAGCTACCGAGCTTTGCTCCAATTTTTAGTATGGCGGTACTCTTGGTGTATGCTTTATCATTGTCCACTAAAATAATGGAAGATAAATCATTAGGTAATGCATATTTTTTCAATGTCTTCTTTCCTAACTCTGATTGTAAGGAAGTAAACCTAAAATAATTCCTATGGTCTCGGTCTATAATAAAATTAATAGAACTATTACAAAAATTGCACACTCCATCGAAGAGTACTAGGCTGTAATCTGCTTTTTGTATTCGGTCATATTGACTAGAAGTGATCTGCTTTTCTTTCATTTCTTTTGTTTAGGTTGTTCTTTAATTGTCTTGCACTCTTTCTGTCTTTCTGATTGATTCTGTAGAAAAAACTTAGATAGAATTGTCTGACGTTATTTTGAATTTGAACATTATTCACAAAATCTGCTCCTTGAATCTCATATCTTCGAATTCGAGTATTAAAAATGTCATTGACGGAGAGTATTAAGCGACCTTTGTTTTTTAAAACATTGTAACTTACACCAGCACTGAAATAATGGATGGGCTTTATAAATTCTTGATATGTGCGCTGCTGAGGTCCTTCGAAGCGCCAAGTCAATTCGAATTTAAATGGATTTACGGTAATGATATTTCTCAATGCAGCATTGAAGGAAAAATAGCGGTTAGTTACTAAGCTATTTTCTTCTGTATTATCAACAGCATTCCTGAAGGCATTCAGTGTCAAATCTGTGTCTAGCCAAGACGTGAATTCGCCGCCATAGTATCCTTCAAATCCATAAGTTCTTCCTTTACCTAAATTTTGAGGCGCAGTAATGGCAACACTATCTTCAAATGATGTTAGATATTGTATAGTATTGTTTTCGTAATAAGCGTAAGCAGTAGCAGTAAATGTGGTATTTTCCATTTCTTTGATATACTCTAATTCTACTTCATGACTATATTCTGGATCTAATTCGGAATTGCCTCTGAAGATTCTTTGTGCATCCAAACTCGTTATAAATGGGTTAAGATGCCTTAACCTAGGACGTCTCACTCTTCTTTCATAGCCAAATTCGAGCGCGTGTCCTTTCTCTAGTTCGTATTGTATGAAAAGATTTGGAAGAAAATTAATGTATTTTTTGTATTCAGATTGCGTTGCTATGGTAGAACTTATATTTAGATATGTGTATTCCGACCTTACCCCAACTCTATAAATTAGGGTTTTAATTTGTTGCATGTACTCTACAAAACCACTGTGTATGGATTGATTGAGTACGACATTATTATTTATACTATTAGATATAGAACTGCCTTCTTTGGTTAATGCTAAGGTTTCATTTTCCTTGGAGTGTCTGACGTCTATTTCATATCCAGTTAAGAAAATAGCATCTTCCGAAACAGGCAATCTATACTCAATTTCCCCTGCTAATTCTGTATCGGTATTGTGTTCTGTGGAAAAAGCTCTTGACATCCTTTGTTGAGCACTTGACTGTACAGACTCTTCTCGGAGGGCTTCTTCTTTATGCTCATTGTTATGCTCTATTTCTAAAGATATTTCCAATCGCTGACCAGCACTTAATTTTTGTTCTAATTCAATTTCTTGTTCTACATTCCATTCCCATGCTTTTTCAGATCTACTTCTTAGGAAAATTTCTCTTTGACCATCTAAAAAGCGGCTGATAGATCGGTTTCCAATATAATCTTTATTTTCTGTAATATGCCCAAATGAAGTAGCACCATTAATTTCTGTATTCTTACTAGATTCGTACTCAAAACCTATTTCTCCTATATGAGACCAACCCAAAGTTTTCGTCTTGCTATCTTCAGATTGTTTCAGGAAGTTATTTTTCAGTACTTTTTCCTGCCACCCTTCTTTCAAATCTCGACTAGCAGCATAAAGTCCATAAATGTACCATGGTTCTTTATTCTGGGCGAGATTAATAGCAGATTTTGCATTAAATGGATAACCTCCTGTAAAACTCACACCTCCGTTTAGTCCTTTGGTTTTTTCTTTTTTCATAATTATGTTGATGATGTGTCCAGATCCTCCCTCACTGGCAGAAGGGTTAGTTATGATCTCAACCTTTTCAATAAGATTACCGGGCATCATTCGCAATACATCTTCTCTACTCAAGTTAGAAGATCTCCCATTGACTTGAATTGTTGGAGTTTTGCCTCTTAGACGAATCTTACCTTCTATATCTACACTAATAGTAGGCACATAACTTAATAAATCCGAAGCGGAACCTCCCATTGAAGCCAAGTCATTTCCGACATAAAAAACCTTTTTTCCTCCTTCCATTACGATTCGGGAGCGTTTAGCCCTTACTTCTACTTCTGCTAAAGCTACTCCACTTATCGATAGTGAAATATTACCTAAATCATAAATCAAATCATCAAAATCAGAAGTTTTAAAGACAATTTTTTTGGGGCTGTATCCTAGATAAGAAATTTGTAGCGTATAGTTTCCATCTATCACTGATAGTTCAAAACTACCGTCTTCATTAGTGATGACTCCTTGTACAAAAGTGGAATCTTCTGATCTTTTAACCGTTATTTCAGCGAAGGAAAGAGGCACTAAGTCTACTTCGCTCAGCACGAAACCTGTAATCTGATACTCTTTAGGCTCTGAAGATTGAGCATTGATCTTGAAGCCAGATAAAACGCAGAGCATGAATATAGAAGTGATGATGGTTTTCATATTCCTTATTTTTGATTATTTCCTTATTGTTGTTGCAAAAGAGTTAGATATGAATCCAAGTTTAATTTTTAAATTTCACAGTTGATCATCGCCAACAAAGTTTCTAACTGATAGTCTTCCTCTCCTAGTATTTGTTTTATAGATCGCTCTATTTTGATATCTGGTGAAGTACCATAACCATCGAAAAGAGTACCATTTCTTTGGAAAGAAAGCATATGAGAAAAACTTACACATACACCTGAATATTTGAATTTATATTTTTTGGATAGTCCGCTAGAACCATCTGTTTGTGTACCCACTAACTTAACTAATTCAAGGTCTCTGAGCGCACTCGCAAATATACTAGCTGCACTAAATGTCTTTTCATTGATCAGAAGATATACAGGTTTACCGTAGTAGTAGGAGATAGGATTATTTTTTTTACTTAGGAGCATGTAGTAATATTGACCAAACTTAGTGCGATCATAGCGAATCGCTGGTTGAAAATGTTCTTCAAAACGGATTATTGCATCACGATCTCTTTGATCCCAAAAGGTAGAATTATAAGTGTATAGTCCTCTGGTCACCATTTCTTTATTATCCGTAGTTACACTATCATTTCCTCTTATTTGGGCTACATTGGCTACCCAAGGGCTGATATTTTGAGCTATAAAATAAGGGCTCAGAAATTGGATGATATCCCTTGTTCCACCAAAGTTATCTCTAAGGTCTATTATTAGGGCTTTGCTATTTTGGATGTCTTTCATTTTTTGTTCAAGCCATTGAAAATAGTGTGTATCCTCTTGTCGATCTACCATTTGAGGAATGGAGAGATAGGCTATCTTATCAGGAAGCCACTTAAAAAGGAGGGCATAATTTTGATCCCAAAGATTCATCATATTTTCTTGCCAATCTCCTTTTCGATCTTGCCAGTTGTTTCCTTTCTGCTTTAGAGGAAGGTATAGAGTGGTGTCTTTCCGATGATCTAAACTAGTAAGTGTGACAACCAGGTTCTCATTAAGAGATTCCTGATTGTATATCATCAAATCTTCAATTTGATCGTAGAGTTGTTCAACAACTTCAGAATGTTTCGCATACTCAGGAGCCGAACTTTGCTGGCAAAGTAATGTACGCGTCCATTTTTTTAAACTTTTTCCATTAATCTCTTTTAGTAGAGGATAATCTTCCATCAATAAAGAATAGGTATATGGTTCTTGCTCTCTCAGAGCAAGTACATCTTGTCCCTTCCAAGGAGCTATATTAAAGGGTAAAAAATATTGCTGTTCCTTTTTTTCTTCATCTAAATATGCACTTGCATGTCTGTCACCTAAATTTGTTAATAGAATGTCTAGCTCATTCCTCAAAAGATGTCTGTCGTTATAACTTTGTTGCTCAATACGCTCATTGAATTGAGTAAATAGGGAGTCAAATCTAAGAGTGTCTAATTGCAAATAAGAAGAATGCTGATATAGTAGTTGCCTGAACATTTCTACTTCTGAAATGACTTTTGTCCTCGTCAAATTATTAGGCTTTAGACTTAAAGAAATAACGAGTAACAGCAATAAGGAACAGCTAATCAAAAGCGTATTCATCCAATTATTCGAAGCTTGATTATTTAATTTTTCTAACATGATGAGCAAGACTAATTAATGACTAAGAAATAGAGCGATGTAACATAAGTAATGCTGTAAGTAGTTTCTGATTGCTAAGCCCGAAGGGATTGGTAAGCAGTAACTACGGGGCTTAGCAGTAACTTCGTAAACTTTGCGCTTAGCAATCCCAAAGCACTACATTTTTATCACTGCCCAACCTACATATTCTCAAAGTAGAAGAAGATTTCTTGCCATGGTACTTGTATGAATTGTATCAATATAAAAGCACCAATGTAGTACCGAAAGATTTCTTGAGATTTTACTTGTGCTATTCCTAAGAGTAGTAGAATGGAACTAAATCCAATAACTGGAAAGATGAAGTAAGTTCCTAAACAAAAGGCAATAAGTGCATAATCTTTGTAATGAGATTTGAATTTATTGGCAAATAGGAATAGCATTGCGACGATGGATTCTACGAATAAACCAAAAACTTGGAAGTAGTAGGTGAAAATTTTCATGAATGCATTAGAAGTGAGCTGTGTGTAAGCACCATCGAGAGGTAGCATAGACACTATGGACATATGAGTTTTATTCATCACAATATCCTCCATTGGAATACCTGTAAGAAAGTGAGTAATCATGACAAATCGTCCATCAAATAGAAAGCGTCCATGTAGAAAGCCTGGCTCAGCAAAACCATTTATTATTTTTTGAAATACAGCAAAACCCATGACTAAGCCTACTAATAATTGAGCATTGATTCTAATGAATTTTTCTTTCTTTTCCAGCCATAAATAACTACATAAGACAAACGTCCAATACATAAATAAAGCCTTGTGATTATCTATATTATACCATTGTAAACTATTGGAAAACAATAGTGTAGAGACAATCAGCCCCCAAAACAATTTATTCCCAGCATATCTATCAAAGACGAGCATCAGAGTACATAATATTCTGAGTGCGATGTGAGCATTCCAACCCGTGCCTCCATCCAAGACTAACAGCATCAGTGAGAGCTTAAATATAATTTCTTCATATCGAGATGCAAATACATAGTTAAAGGAGTCTACACTGAAGGAAAGATTCTTGAGTTTCATGATTTTAATATTTTGCTAGAAGTTTCATTTCTAGTAATGATTATTCACAAAGAGTTTTAAGTATAAATTATGATTCTGAAAATCAGGAAAATTGCTTTTCAAAAAGTGATTTGTGAATAAGATCTAGTGAACTACGAAAGAATAGATTATAGAATAAGTAGACTTCTATGATTTTTGTAAAAAGAAAATTAAACCTGTTTATCTACTATTACTTCTTTCATCAGCTTTTTCCGAACAATACATCCTTCGTCGTAAAAATTAGACTGGAAAACTAATATTTTGATTTTCTCAATTTTTACAGACTTATCTTCTTGGGCTTTAACTGGATTTTGATAAAATTTAGGTTTGTATATTCGACGATAAAAGAGCGGATTTCGCTCAATTTGCTTAGAAGAGAAAATATCAACATAACTGGGTTCAATCTTCAAGGTATCAGGCTTGTAATGAGCCTTTAACATTTGCTTACCGATTTCTTCAACGGTCTCGTTTTTAGGATATCTGTGAGCAGTTTTAATAAGTGAACCTGAGACTGGAACGTTATATTTATTACCCATTACTGCTATTAAAATAGAGTCTCCATTAGATAAATACCCTATAGCATTCAATTTGCTTTCCTTGTTAGTTGAGAACATTCCAAAACCTGCACCCTTCCAAGGGTCAAGACAGCCAAATTGAGAGTTGTATATTTGAAAACAGGCAACTGTAACTAGGATAATAGGAACTAGATGATTTTCTATTTTAGTAAACATATCTAATAGATTTTATGTAATGGAAATGGAGGATTGATCGTTTAGACTCAGAACCAAGATTTTTCTTCGCTTCTTCGTTCTTTTTCAGGTTCTTCACCACATTCACATATATCTTCGTATTTTTTCTCATCAATGGTTTCCGTGCTCATTGTGGAAATCGTAATGATATCTAGTTCATTATTAGAACTGTGAATGTTTGGAATACAGCTAAATAAAATGAATCCAAATAGGTAAAATCTAAAATTTTTCATAAGGCATGTTATATTACAATGGTTCGTGAAGCTACTTTTAGAATAATCTTTGGAAATAAAGGACTTCTGAAGTCAATGTTTTAATTATTTGGCTGTGTGGAGATTCCCCACATAGCCAGATAATTAAAATTCAAATGAGTTTGATGACTTGAATTTCCCTTAAAAAAATCAGATTATTGATTATCAGATAGTTACGATCTTTCAGAAAGAACATTAAATTTGGTTCAGCATGATTTTACTTTAAAAACCTTCACGAACTATTGATATTAAAAATGGTGGGAAAGTCTGAACCTAATTACAGGTTCAGACCCTCTCCTTGAGAATATTCTTGCTCTAATAAGATTTGCAAAATCTTATTTTAGAGAATACCTCTTGAATCTAAAACCAAGATTTCTCTTCTCTGTCTTCTTCTCTTTGCTCTAATGTTTCGCGAAGATCTTCATTGTGACGTTCGCTACTAACAGAAGTAGTAATAATCATATCACTTCCGACATTAGGCGTTGAAGTTGAAGAAGTAGTGAATAAAGATGCTCCACACAGAAGAGCAACTGCCAACAAATAGAATGGACGTTTCATAATGAAAAATTAATAAATATTGAAAAATTAAATACTTTAGAAAAGTACAGTTCATGCAAATCATAATAAAAATTTCTATCTATGCTGATACGTTGTACTGCACTTTGATTCTAGCAAATCTGATTTAAAGGCATTAAGAGCCTAAAACCAAGACTTTTCCTCATCATCTTCCTCTCTTTTTTCTAGTACTTCTCGAAAACCTTCCTTATGGTATTCAGTACTGGTAGTAGAGACCGAAATGATATCACTTCCTGTACTCGTTGTAGAAAAAGATGAGATAGACAAAGACGCTCCACTCAGTAGAGCCACTGCAAAAACATAAAACAAACGTTTCATAATGAAAAATTAATAGTGAAAAATACGCTCTCGGTATCTTGAGTTGTATTCGTTTTATGTCAACTTTTTAAAGTATTTTGCTTTGCTTATCAGTGTTGTGGCTCCTTGTGACAATTTGGCTTAGTCATAGAAATTTAGAAAGGCCACCATGATTCTTCTTCCTCATCTTCTTCCCTCTGTTCTAAGACCTCTCGGAAACCTTCTTTGTGATGTTCAAAGCTATCAGAAGGTTGGATCATCAATGTATCTTTCATATGGGGTAGTACGGAATAGGTCACTACAATGAGTGAAACTCCACACAAAATAGCCACCACGGCATAGTAAGGCGATCGTTTCATATTCGTATATTAATTAAGAAATTACTGATTTAATTTGCTGGTGAGGTTAAATTTTGAATTTTAGGAACGATAAATGGATTGTGACATAGAACTTGTTCTTTTTCCAAGTTAGCAAGGTAATGTCTTGCTGTTTTTGTTAGCTGGTATTTCCCTGATCCAATCTTTATTGTTCCTAAAAAATCATATTTACTTAATGTAAAAAAGCTATCCTCTAAAACTGTAAACACATTGTTACAAAAGTATCTATTCAAGGTTTCTAAGTTCATTGAATCAATCATGAAATAGAGATTGAGCACTTTCCCGTTTCGTAGTTCTAAGTACGCATGAACTCTATTTCCTGAAAGAGGCAGCACTGCTAAGTCATCATCAGTAGCTAATTTCACTTCACATATACCATGACGCCTACAATCTAGGCTCTTTACACCTAGTTTGATGATGGTTGATAAAAGTAATTGATCATATTTATTTTCTTTTCTCATCTCTTTGTCTTTACAATTACAAATATCAAGAGAAAGTGTGCTTTCAGCGAAGAC
>JBCDFY010000175.1:0-15725 GCA_039176995.1 Bacteroidota bacterium | reverse complement strand
GCCTACAATGTCCTTTTCCAAATTATACAAACTGCGCCTACTCATTTTCAGCAGAGCCTCCAACGCAATGACCATAGGCCACATATTACGCTTTTTCTTGCTTTCCTAGAATTGTTTCAACTGATTCAAAATGACCTCAATCAATTACCTAGAAGACATTTAGATTTTTACTACAAGGAGGTGTTACAACTTAAAACCAAAGCTGCTATTGCAGATAAAGTGCATTTGTTTTTTGAATTGGCAAAAAACATTGAAGAACACGAGCTGAAAAAAGCAGTACGGTTCAAAGCAGGGAAGGACAGCGAGGGCAATGATTTATTTTATACGCTAGATCAAGATGGTGTTTTTAATAAAGCGCAAGTAGTTGATATTAAGACAATCTCTAAGCAAAATGCTAATCAACTACATGCCGCTCCGATAGCCAACTCTGTGGATGGGAAAGGAGGTAAATTTTCCAAGACCGAGACCAATCCTGCTTGGATGACTTTGGGTGGTGAAGCTACGCCTAAAGCAAGCATTGGTTTTGCGATTGCTTCTAGAGAATTGTTGTTGGCGGAAGGAGAAAGAACGGTTACGATAACGCTAAACGAGGATGGATTTGAGTTTCCTTCCTCAAAAAATAATTTAACTGTAGAATTAAGTGGTGAAAAGGACTGGATTCCAGTAACTCTAAGCACGGACGCTACTCTTGCATCTAATGTGTTGAAATTTACGCTTGATGCTGCTGTACCTCCAGTTGTTCCTTTTGATGCTAAAAAACTAAAAATGGAACTGGGCACGACACTGCCTGTCCTGCGCATACTTCTACCAGAAGAAACCGATTATGAAGCGTGGAAAGAGCAAACGATTGAAAAAATTGAGCTTACGGTTGATGTAAGTGGTGTTACAAATATTCTTGCCTTTAATGATCTTGGTCCAATTGATCCAAGCAATTCTTTTTTACCCTTTGGTCCTGTTCCAAAGAAAGGCTCTAGTCTGTACATTGGCAGCAAGGAAGCTTTTCAAAAAAGTTTGACTTCAGTGACTTTGAATTTGGAGTGGGAAGGATTGCCTGATTTTAGCATATATTACAGAGGATATGATACACCATTTTCTTCGTTGAATAATAACGAAACAGCAAATAATCTAGCAGATGATTATTTTGATATAATTGGACAAGCAGCTTTTACTTTCAAAAGTAAAGTGTTAAAAAGTAAGTCCGATATTGATTTATCTTCTAATGTTAAAGAGTTATTTAATTCTATCATTCCATTAAATTCAGAAGATTTAGCAGAGGCTATACTTCAAAGTGAATTAGAAACCTATGGTGTGACAAGTGATTATGGCTTTATTCAAATCATCTCGGATAAAGACTTTGGACACGACCAATTTCAAAGGGTGATGACTCGCCAAATGTTGGCAGCATCTTTACTGCCAAAACAAGTCAAAGGGGCATATTATTTAGTCACAGAAACAATAAATATTGAAGGAACGTCAAAAATTGTAACTAGAATCAAGAGAGCAGCTAATAACGATTCTAATGCTCCTGGCGAAGTCATCATACCCAACCCACCATACACCCCAAGCCTAAAAAGTATAACATTAAACTATAAATCTACTTCTACTTCGGATACGGATGGAGCAAACAATGACCTCCAACTCATCCACCTCCATCCTTTTGAAAATACTTATCAAGTTTTTGATTCGCCAAAAGGAAAAAGTTTAATACCTCAATACGAAGAAAAAGGCGCACTCCTCATTGGACTAGAAAATCTACAAGCAGAGCAAAGTCTTTCACTGCTTTTTCAGCTTTCTGAAAACACGGCAGGTGCAGAAGCAGAAACCGCAACATTGCAATGGTACTATTTGAAAGACAACAACTGGGAAGCATTCGAGCAGGCAGCAATACCTTCTGATACGACGGAAGCTTTGATTCGATCAGGCATTGTGCAACTCGCTATCCCTAATGACATTAACAAAAATAACACAATTCTGCCCGATCATTCACATTGGATAAAAGTAGCTGTGATAGCAGGTAGTCCACAAGCAGTCAGCAGAACGATTGCCATTCATACACAAGCTGCTCGCGTTACTTTTCAAGATAATGAAAACGCAAAAGATCATCTCGCAACAGCACTTCCACCGAAACAGATTAGCAAACTAGAATTAGGCGATGCTGCCATCAAGAAAATAGAACAAGCTTATCCTTCTTTTGGGGGCAGAACCGCCGAATCAGATACCCATTTTTACATCCGTATCAGTGAGCGATTACGTCATAAAGGACGTGCTATCACGCTATACGATTATGAACGACTAGTATTAGAAGCTTTTCCTGATTTATATAAAGTCAAATGCGTCAATCACGCTACCAAAGATTTCATTTTACAGCCAGGAGAAGTACTTGTTGCCGTCATTCCCGACTTTAAAAACCTGGCTGCCGTAGATCGTTTAGCCCCCAAAGTCACGAAAAGTAAATTGCAAGCTATTCAAGCTTTCTTAGAAGACAAGAATACGGCTTTTGTAGGCAATGAACAGCACAGTTTACATGTCTTGAATCCAAGCTACGACAAAGTAGGAGTTAATTTTAAAGTACAATTTAAACCTTATGTCACAGCAAAAGGCTTCCATGAGCAAAAACTAAAAGAAGCCATTCAAGCTTTTCTAGCACCTTGGGCATTTTCGAGTAGCGCAGAAATCAATTTCGGCGGCACTATTCACAAGTCTAGCATTCTAAATTTTGTGGAAGAACAGGACTATGTAGATCACGTCGTTGATTTCAAAATGAATCGTGAAAATGTTAATGGAGATATTAACTTACTAGAAGCCAAATCTCCTATTTCCATATTCATTCCAAGTGAGTTCATAAAGGTCAGTTCAAAAGATTTTGAATGTCCTCCTCAAAATACGATTGAAGAAAAAGGTTTAGGTTACATAAAGCTAGAAGCATTGAAATTACAAACAGAACCACAAACATCCGCTTAGTTATGACAAATAAAAGCAGAAAAGATTTAAAAGGAATTTTTAGAACAGGCAAAGTCATTTCACCTAATGATTTTGCTTCGCTCATTGATTCTACGCTCAACAAGCGAGATGATTGTTTCATGGGCAAATGGCGAAAGGGTGTTTCTTATTTTCCAGGCGCTGTAGTTGTACATGAACAAGCTTTGTGGCAACTAAATACGGATGAACCTCTTTGTTCTTTGAATCCACCTAAAAAAGGAGAAGAAGGTCCATGGAAATCGTTGATTGTTCCTGTGGAGGATAACGATTGGCAAATTGTTGAAGACGAAAATAAGGATCCAATTGCAATGTATGCTAAAATCTATGATTGTGTCGGTATTGGGCAATTATTTGAATCAGCACTACCAGAAGCTGTACTAGATATAGAAGAAGCGCATAAAGGTCGGTTTATGATTTTACCCAAAAAAGCAGCGCATCCCAGTTTGAGTCTAGTGAAATTTGGCGCGGATGAAGAAGAGTACTATTTTTTAGAGGGCTTGAATGAACATGAAATGGGCTTCAATACCAACACGCCCTTAGGCTTTATTTTTCGTCAAGGAACGACTTTACTGGATGATGACCAGGAAATGGATTTCACAGAAGGTGATTTGCTAATGGTCATTCAACCCGATTCCAATGGTTTGGCTAGAGTAGGCATTAGTACCGCACAACCAGCGGCTATGCTTGATATTACAGATCGAAGAAAAGGACAGTTTTTATTCAATCCAGAAGACAAAAATGATCCTGCTTTTTGCATCGTCAACTTAGCCCCTGACAGCGATAGAAATTACCTCACTGCTGGAGTCGGTGCAACCCAAGCGAGTTTGATTACAGATGCACCAAAAGGTTTTGTTTTCAAGCATGGTAAAGACTATGAAGAATATTGTGCTAAAACGAATCTAGATCAGGGAGAGGTTTTAGTCGTCATCAAGAAGGACGAAGCAGGAAAAGCACAGTTGGGGGTAGGTACAGAACAGCCTTGTGGTTTGATAGATGCAGTGGACGAAGAAAACGGACGCTTTTTGGTACAAGCAGCAGCAGAAAAAGGTACATCTGCAAGTATAGTCAATACGCAAGGGCAAGCCTACTACGCCACTCAAGTTCTACAAAACGATCAATTCATCACAGTCAGCAATGCCACAGGTGGTTACAGTTTTAATATTGGTGCGGATGTGGAAGATGCTTGCACGGATTTAGCCATTCCCGATAACTTGGGAGAGGATGCGATGGTTATACTGAAAAACCACAACATTGGGATGGGAACAGCCACACCTGAATATCATTTAGAACTGAATGATGAAAACAGCGGTAAATTTCTATTCAATCTAGATGATAAACGCCCCAATCCTACATTGTCTATTGTCAATACACGTCCAGAAACGCATAACTATTTGGCATTAGGGGCAGACAATAATACTTCCATTTTTATTTCCAATTCGACTTATGGCTTCTCTTTTCGTCAAGGCGAACCCGTAAATGGTGATAATGAAGTAAATATCGGACAACCCAGCGAAACACTTTTTTCCGTATTACCCAATCGAGAAAATAGTGCGGCAGAGATTAGGATGTTTCCAGAAAAATCTCAAACAGATGATCCACAAGCTGAGGTGCGTGCAAATGCTAAAATGGGTGTATTTCGACAGCCCGAAAATTTTGAGCTAGACGTGAACGGGACTAGTCGAACTTTGAACAGCTATACCTTAGCTGACAATCAAAAAATGAAACGAGGTTCTATTGAGCAAATGCCAGCGGTATTAGAGGATTTAAAAAAATTGAAGCCCATTGTTTTTGAATGGGAAAAAGCACAGCTAGGTATAGTGGAGGAAATGGGCAAACAATTTGGAATAGAGTCGGATCAGGTGAGTGATCTTTTTCATGCAGCTACAAAAGTTACAGCTGATCCTAAAGAGGGTGATAGTGTTTCTATTTCTTATCAAACTTTAGTGCCAGTATTGGTGAAAGCGATCAAAGAATTGAGTGAAAAAATTGAAGAATTGGAAAAGTTAATTCCTAAAAAATAGATTAGCAACACCCATTCCAACTTTCAAAGTTCCGATTAAAAAAATATGTTAGAACAAATTACCATACCAAAGCTACCTAACAGTAGTTTTCCTGAGCACTTAAGTTTCGAGTATTTGCGAAAGCAAGGCTTACAGCATATTGAACGTTTGGGAAGCAAAATTTGGACGGATTATAATATCCATGATCCAGGAGTGACCATTTTGGAGGTGCTTTGTTATGCCTTGACGGATTTGGGTTATCGCACCCGATTGGACATCAAGGATTTATTGATGATGCCTAAAGATGGCATAGAAGATAACTTTTTCAGTCCTGCACAAATACTGACTTGCAATCCCGTTACTATCACAGATTTCAGAAAGTTGTTGATTGATTTACCAGGTGTGAAAAATGCTTGGTTTGAAGTGGCAGAAAGTGGAGAAATCGCTATTTATTTAAATAATAAAGTAAAGGAAGAAGAAGATTTAACGGCACGTTTAGAATACGACAAATCAGATCAAAAATTAGAATACGACGACTCAGATCAAAAAATTGATATTAGAGGCTTGTACAATGTCTGTATAGAGTTTGACAAAGAACTATCCTTCAATGATTGTGGACAGCCCATAGATCGGCGAGCAGAAACTTTAGAACATGTACAAGTTACTTTAAACGCTCATCGCAATCTTTGTGAAGACTTTAAGGATGTGCTTTTCTTCGATGAGGAAGGCATTGCCATTTGTGCCGATATAGATTTGGAAGCGACCGCTGACGTGAACGAAGTCATGTTGGAAATTTACAAAGGAGTTGAAGCTTTTCTTTCGCCCAATCTTCGTTTTTATACCTTACAAGAACTATTAGACAAAGGTAAAGCGATAGAAGAAATCTACGAAGGTCGCCCGATAAAAACAAAAAGTCATGGTTTCATTGATACAGAAGAATTGGCGAAACTGACGCCAAAGAAAAAGCTGTATGCCTCTGATCTGATGCAGGTGATTATGGACATCGAAGGGATTAAAGCAATTCGCAAATTTTACCTAGTTAACTATATTGATGAATTGCCTAGAACAAAGGGAGAACCTTGGTGTATTCATTTGAGTGACAAATACTTACCTCATTTTGATTTCAAGCATTCTGCGATCAATTTTTACAAGGGTGTGCTACCACAGTTTTTTGATGAAAACACCGTGAAGCGTCGTTATTTAGAAGAAAAATTAGCCAGTAATAAATCCTTACTTAATCCTTATGACCTTGATCTTGAAGTACCAAAAGGTACATTTCGAGCCGATTTAGGCGAATTTACTTCCATTCAAAACGACTTTCCACTGACTTATGGCATTGGAGAAGAAGGCATTAGAGGTATTGCTAGCAAAGAACGCAAAGCGCAAGCCAAACAACTCAAAGCCTATTTGCTCTTTTTCGATCAAATCCTTGCGAACTATCTTAGCCAACTTGCCAATGTTCGTTCGCTTTTTTCTCTAAGTCCAACGAATGGAAAATTCATTACAGGTCAAGGCACTTATACTTCGCAGTCCATTGCAAATGTAGTCGGGGCGAAAGAATTGCTACTCAATCCCAACAACTGCCAGACAGAAAATAAAGATAATCTTCCCCCAGACGACTATCTTGCTTATTTACACTATATTACCGAAAACGAAGACAGCTTTTACCAAAGAAAAAACGATTTTTTAGATCATCTTTTAGCTCGCTTTGGAGAATCTTTTAGTGAGTATGTCTTACTGTTGTATGAAGCAGACGGAACAAGCAGAAATCAAGCAAAAATCGTCGAGGATAAAATGCGTTTTCTGCAAGATTATCCTACAATTAGTAGAGAAAGAGGAAAGGCATTTGATTATACAAAAGAGCAGGTATGGGACACAGATAATGTATCTGGGCTGGAAAAGCGAGTGAATCGTTTGTTGGGCATTGAGGATCGTTTGGGAGAAAATCTTTCTACCTTGTATCGCAAGACGCTTGCTCCAATTGAAAAAAGGGAAGTGGCAGGTGGATATGTCTATCAGTTTAAGAATGAAGAAGGTGAAAATGAGGTGTTGCTGCAAAGTAAGCAACAATATAAAGCGGAGTCCGATGCACAACAAGCGGCAGCGCAAGCAGCAACATGGTTGGGTAATTCGACACATTATCGCCGATTGACCTGCATTATGCATAACAAATTTGGCTATTGTATTCGTTTGGTGGATGAAGAAGGAGCGCATTTTGAATTATTGGGAAAAGGTGAAGTTATTGCCAGTAGCTGCGAGGAGATTAATGAAATTATTGAAGCCATCGGTGATTTATTGAAAACAGAAGATGTCGTTGGTAGAATAGATGAATGTATAGAAGCACGTAGAGATCATGCTATTAGCGTAGGCTTAGAGCCAATAGATTCAATAGATGATACTTCTAATACTTACAGAATAATTGTGAAAAAAGAAGAAGAAGTTATTTTTTACGGAGAAAAAAGCTACGAGAATTGTGAAGTTGCAAGTGATGATTTAGATGCAGTAGTGGCACAGCTCCAAGCAATTAAATACTACTGCACTGAAAAGAAACAATTAGATACTTTAGCTAAATACAGTTTCTTATTGGTAAATGATTCAGGAGAACCTATCGCAGAAAGTCCGAAAACCTATTCCACCGCAGAAGAACGCAATAGTGCCATTCAAAATCTAATAAGTCAAGCACTTTTTGGAACAGAAATAGCTTGTACAGCTCTACAAGAAGAGGAAAATTGCTATTTCTATCAACTCCAACACTATGCAAACGAGACCATTCTGCTAAAAAGTCAATCTGGCTATGAAAGTGAAGCGCAAGCGCAAGCTGCATTTGAAGAAGGAATGGATGCTTTATTGGAAAAGGCAAGAGACGTAGAAAATTACAGTAAAGTTGAGGAGGAAGCAGGCTTTTCTTTTAAACTGAACGGTACCGCTTATCACACTAGGCATTATACTACTCCTCCAGAACGCGACTATTGGATGCAAATGGTTTTTTACTATTTGAATGATCCGCTCATTGCTGAACCTATTATTGATGGAACAATCGGGGAATTCCAGTTCGAAATAAAGCAAGGAGATCAAGTTGTTTTTCTAGGCAAAGAAGTTTATCAAACACAACTAGACGCACACAAAGCGGCTCGGCGCGTTTTGCGCTTGTTGGCTAAATATCGGCTTCATTACCATCTACTCGATCAAGATGGAAATGCGCCTTTTGGCTTTGAATTATTGGATAGAGGTGGTGAAGTTATTGCTACACATCCACCCGAATATACGACCGATTGTGAGCGTGATTTAGCAGTAGATAATTTAATTTATTGTCTGAATAATGAACTGCCAGAAGCAGATCTGGAACCATTAGAAGGATTGTACTTCTTTATTTTGAAAGAGGAAGAAGAACAAGCCGTCAATCCTGTTTTGATTCGCAGTGTAGCTACTTTTGAAACAACAGAAGCGGCACAATCTGCTTGGACAGCTTTTCTAGAATTAGCACAAAACATAGAGCACTATGAACCCATTCAAACAGCAGAAGGCTACAGTTTTCAAATCAATAATGCTGCAAAAGAACCCATAGCAGTTCATCCCAACTTTTACACAGAGGAAGCAGAGCGCGATATGGCTTTACAAGCGGTATTCAATCGTTTTTGCTTCACCCAATTTGATATTGGAACGGCGGGCATAAATGGATCCTTAAAAGTTCGATTAGCACTTGATCTAGAATTCGATGACAAGGACGAAGCTATCATTCTGCTGGAGAGTGTGCAAACCTATGCAGACCACGTGAAAGCCCAAGAAGCCTTTTTAAAGATCATTGAACTAGCAGAAGAACGTGCCAATTTCACTCCACCTATTGACGATAATGAAACCTTAAGCATCCGTTTGAACGATCTCAATGGTGATCTTTTTGCGGCTAGTCCAATCGAATTTGGAACGCGAGGGGAGCGCGAAGCTTTCCTTGAAATGCTAATTGCTTATGTACGATCAGAAAAAGTGAAATCGAATATTGTCAATGAAACGGGCGCATTCTATGTGGAGATCAGAGATGGTATTGGAGAACAAATTTTGTTGACAGGCACAGAAATTTTACCAAGCAAGGAAGCAGTAGAAATAAGGCAATCAGAATTATTAGCATTGGCTAAAAAATATAGCAATTACGTCACTAAAGAAGTAGAAAATTCACCTTGTCCTTATCGAATCGAATTGCAGGATGGAGCAGGAGATATTGTGGCAACGCATCCTAAAAAATACGTATCAGAAGAAGAAAGAGATTTTGCACTATTTGAAATATTCATCTATCTGACGGATGGAAAAAGCATTGCAGAAGAAGTCGTCGTACCGATTTTGGGCTATCGCTTTGTAGCACAAACAAGTGATGCAAGCATCGTATTGAAAAGTGTGAAAACTTATGAAGTAGAAGAATATGCTTTTGCTGCCTTTGAAGTATTCGAAGCCTCAGATAAAGAACGATATACTAGCGTCCTAAAAGATGATTTGTATGCTATTCAAATCCTAGATAAAGCAGGACAGATTTTAGCAGAACAACCACCTACTTATGCGAGTGAAGCGGAGGCAGAAGCGGCAAAACAAGAACTATTTTTTGATTGGCAAGTAAGAGGGGCAACTTATCAATTTCGGAAAGATGAAGCGGAACAATACCAAATTGTTTTGCAGTCAGAAAACAGTGACTTTTTAGTGACCGAATATGCCTTTGCTGATGAAGCAGCCGCTAAAATAGCGTTGCTAGAAATACTCCATTTTGCTGGCAAGATAGAACAGTATGAAAAAGTAACGACAGGCGAAGAGGATTGCCATTTTGGGTTTTTGCTCAAAGACACAGCAGGGGATGTAGTGGCGCAAGCTGCTCGAAGTTATCCTGATGAAGCGAGTAGAGATGCCGCTATTGAGCAGTATGTTGCTCATCAAACGACGTTGGAAGCACCTGTATCGGTAGCATCAGAAATTTTGTCTTACACCTACAAGATTCGTGATTTTCGAGACAACTTACTAATCGAAAGCAAGGAGAAATTTACGACTGAAGCAGCAGCCAAAGCACATTATCTGAATACCTTTCTTCCGCTTGCTCAAAATAAGAAAAATTATCGCTTAGATTACGACAATGAGCAGTGCAAATATACTTTCAAATTGCTGGATGCTTCGGGGAACGAAATCGGTGTTTATAATGACCACTTTTTGAGCAGAAGTGACCGAATGGAACACATCGAATACATCATCGCCCTTTTGTCCGAATATACCGTCAATAGTCAAATTGAAGGGAGTGGTTGTGCTTATTACTTTACCTTAGACTGTGGAGATGAAAAGGAATTGCAGTCCCAACAGTTTTATCCTAGCCAACTCATGGCAGAGCGTGCTTGCAATAGCTTAAAACCTGAACTATTGAAGAGTAGCAATTATGAGTTCGTAGATGGCTATGTTGAGTTTAAGGTAGATGGACAATTGATATTGAAGAGTACCCAAAAGGTAGAAGAAGGTTTTATAGAAACATTCATTCAGAAACTGGAAAATACTCAAATAGAAATTGCGATTCAAGATAATAGCAGTGACCAAGTCCTACAGTGTGTTTTATTGAAAAATGATCAGCTAAAAGACTGTGAATCGGAGCAATTAGAAAAAGAATTGCTACTGACAGAACATCTAGTAGAAGCAAATAGCGAGCAAACGGCTTGTGGTCTTTGCAATGAAATGCTAGAAAGCTTACAAGAACGCGATAATGTCTGCTTGATTACGGATGAAGATGCTTGCTATTACAGTTTTAATCTAGTGAATGAAGCAGGCGAAACTATCGCTGTACACAATAACTTTTACGACAGCAAAAGCAAACGGAATCAGGCGATTGAATGTACGATGAAAGTAGCAAATACAGAAGGAATGCACTTGCTGGAACATGTGTTATTGCGTCCTCGAAATGAGGGCTATATTCCATTAGTAGAGTATGGATTTACGATTCAAGATGAGGAGGGAATATATCTTAAAAGTCTATCTTGGGAAACGAATAAAGAAGATGTACTACATCATTTGAAAATATTCGTAGAAAAATTAGAGCTTGTCCATAAACAATTGAAAGACCTAAAGGAAGAAAAGAAAGAAATAGAAGATAAAAAAGAATCAGGCTATCAGGAAAAAGTAGACAAACTAGATGAAGAAATACAGCTTTTAGTTAGTTTAAAAGATAAAGGAACCACAATCAAACAGGATTGTGAAGAAGTGGGAAAAACAGTCAAGCAATTATGTATTAAGGAGTTGGATTCGATTGATCTCTGGAATACTAATTCGTATATCGTAGATGCGCCAACAGATAACGAAAAGTTTTTGGATTTATTAATAGAAATATTTAATAATCCTTACCTGAATTTACATCACTTTATTGAAAAAATATGTCCCGAAAATATATCTAAGGAGTATAGAATAGAAGTAGCAGAGAACCAAACTGTTCTGTTAAATAGTAAGGAGGCATTTTCTACAATGGAAGAAACCTTAGCTTGTTTAGAGCAACTTCGAGATACTGTTTTACAATTTGACGATTCGACTAAATTAGAAAAAGAAATTGAGTTAGTAAAAGGAGAGAATGAGACGATCCATATAGTGCTTTCTGAGTCGCTTCAAAATGACAAAAACAACTGGGATAAATTAAAAAAAGTTTTCTCCGATGAAGCAATCAATTTGAGTCATTCCATCATTCAGGTTTGTCCTGAAATTGAAAAAGAAGCAGCCGACCAACTGATGAAGCCCATCATAGAAGGCAGCAGCTTGAACGCACTCACACCTCGATATAGCGATCCTTACTCTTTCCGTGCCACCGTAGTACTGCCTTATTGGACAAAACGCTTCCAGAACTGGCAATTCCGATCTTTTGTGGAACAGACCCTTCGCCGAGAAGCACCTGCACATGTGTATTTACGTATTTGCTGGATAGACGCTTGTCAGATGTTGGACTTCGAAAAAGCCTATCGTGAATGGCTAGAAGCACAGCAGTTGGGCGTAGCAGGCTGCAATCGAACAGACAAATTGAATGCCCTAATCGATGTACTATCTCAACTAAAAAATATCTATCCCGAAGCCAATCTTTTTGCTTGTGAAACGGAAACCGCAGAAAACCCTATTGTTTTGAATCACACTGTTTTGGGAAGTGCTTCCTAAACAGCCTAAAATACTAAATATGAATGCGCTGATCAATACCTATCCCGTCTTTTATGCCAATCAGGTGCTGACACACAACAATCTGAATAGTATGGTGAGCTATTTGGAACAGCAGCAACGCTATACCCGTATTTGTACCATTGGTATGGGCATTATTTGTGGGCTAGAACCGAGTTGGGATGAAGAGAAAAAGCAACTGCATATTTCGGCAGGCTGTGGTGTCACTTCGGAAGGATATTTGGTCTATGTGAATGAAAAAATGTCTTTCAATGCTTATGATGTGGTTACTTTGAGAGGGAGTGAAGTGGCTGAACAAAATCAGCTTGAGGATTTGAAAGAGGTGTGGGAATTGAAACTAGATGGAAATGCGACAGAAAACTTATTGAAAGATGAAGAAGAACAGACACTAGAAAATAAAGTTGCATTCCTGCTATTTGAGTGCAAAGAAGATCGCAATGATTTGTGTGGCAATAATTGTGATGAGCAAGGCGCGAAGCAGGAGTTTCGGATTCGGATTTTTTTGATGGAGGAGGAGGATGCTAGAGGTTGGGTAGAGCATTTTTATGACAAGCTAGATGGTGAAGCAGATGATATAGATACTTATTTTAAAGGAGCTTATGGTGTTGAGAAGTTGTATATTGAGCGATTTCGTAAAACCACTGCAGAGGAAAAAAAACTAGATGGTAGTCGCTTGACGAGTATGATAGATTATGTAAGCGATTTTCAAGTTTCCTATCGAGCTATTATAGAAAGAGCTTATACTAGACTGGAGGAAGACTTTGGAAATCTTTCCACTATCTTTAAATCTGTCTATATTCCAATAAGCAATGTCACTTTCAATTTACCAAAATTAGATCCTAAGACCATTTTAGCAGAAAATTTACAATATCGCTATGATCAGGTTTGCGATATGATAGAAACTTATAATGAACTTTTAGATGTTCTATCTGAAATATCAGCTTATTGTACACCGAATATTGCTCATTTCCCAAAGCACTTGTTTTTGGGTAAACTGTTTGATAGCAATTTGCCTAACTCTATCTTTCGTACAAATTATCTACAACCTTTCACCTACAATTATAATAACCAACATATAGACACAGCTAAACTATTAGTTGAAAGATTACAATTCTTAGCAAATAATTTTAATACCGAGGCTTCAACACTCCAATCTATTGTCATTACACCAAGTAAAAGTTCTTTATATCCTCTCAGTCAACGAGCCATTCCTTTTTACTATAAAGACCACAAAAATATCTATCCACTTTGGAATGGAAAGCTCCGTCGTCGAGGACTTGCTCATCGTCAATACACCTATGAAAGATTACCCGAAAATACAGTTACTGCACCTTATAACAATCCATTGGTGTATAGTTTTTTGGATCAAGATTTCTTAAGGATTGAAGGACATATAGGTAGATTGTTTGATATTCCAAGAATAGAAAAAAAAGATGGCGAGGAAATAGAGATACAAGAAAATGTAGCTTATGAACTAGAACTACTTAGAAAGAAATATAATCTTGCTTTTGATATTGTTTATTTGAAATTGGGGGGGGATTACAGTGAAGATGATATTTTTCAATTCGATTGCGACCGCTTTGAGGCAGAAAAAACTCAGTATGTGAAGTTGTTTCGTTCTTGTTATAAGGGAATATATAAAGAGTTAGTTTCTCTAAAGGGGAAAATAGAACAACTTAATACTCAGCTAGACGATTATGAACTTACAAAGTTTAATGTCGAATTATTCAATACCTTTCTAAAACCAGAAGGAGAAGGTTTTCTGCTTGAAAATATTAATTTTAGAAAAGAATATGATCGTTTTCAAATCGCTTATAATAGCTTGACCGATGAACTTAACCGATTTAACAAAGCAGTTGTAGCACTAAATATACTAGAAATGGGTGCCATCATAACTAGCAATTTAAGGGGAGCTATAAATGATTTGAATACCCTCAATACTGGCTTCGTAGAAATCGAAGAACAACTAAAAGAAGTCCAAGAACGTCATTTATTTCACTGCTTTGCCACGCATCACCCTGGACTAGAGCATAAAGGAGGTGTACCTATTGGAGGTACTTTTGTAGTAGTTTATATTGAAGAAAGCTTACAAGACTTCAATTCTTTAGGGGCTTTCAAACAGGATGTAAAACAGAAAAAGGTGATTGCTGATTTTTACTTGCCTTACAGTTGTTGTTCTTCTTGCCCCCCTGTTGCCTATCTAATAGATCGTTTTACTGTAAAAGCTACGCTATTTGACTCTGTTTTTTGTGAAAATGAAAGAATTGAATTACAAATCAATCCTAAAGAAACTAGTCCTAATGGTGGTTATTTGATTGGTGCAGGAATTATTGGTAGAGACGGAGATAAATATATACTTGACCCTGCAAAAGCAGAGTATATTGATTTACAAACTGGGGAAATCGTAGATGATGCAAATAAAACAAGTGGTACCGTTCGATTAACCTATGTTGTTGATAAGCAAGAAGTTGGTATATTGGTAGATATACTACCCGCTCCTGATGCTAGTTTTGAGGCTTCAATAAATATAGCAGGGGAAAGAAAAATACTGACGGATATAGATAACCTAATTTGTAGAAGAGAAGAAGATACCATTCATCTATCGCCTAAAGTTGACCTTAATGCTTACAGTTTACAGCTAAGTGGTTCATCCAGTGAAATCAATATAAGTCCGAATTTTACGATCAATCCACTTGATATAATTTTTGAAGAAGGAAAAACAGAGGCAACTTTAGTCATTCGACATTTAATTACAGAAGGAAAGTGTGAAAGTGAAGAAGATTTAAGCATAGTTGTACGAGCATTACCGGATGCCAATTTTGAAATCCGAATAGAAGAGCAATCTATTTCTAAAGTCTGCTCTAATGAAGAGCGCGCAGTGCTTATAGTACCTACGGACGCTACTGGAACGCACACTTACACTGCTAGATTAGGAGGCGAAAACGGTACAGCAATAGGAAGTATCATTGTAGATAGCAACAGAATCAATCCAAGCGCACTAAATGATAATCTATTTGGAGAAGATGGCACTGCAACAGTTACGATCATTCATACCGTTGACACAGGAGGTTGTGTGTCTTCAGAATCTCAATTATTAACCATAGAAAAATCTCGACAAATAGCAATCAGCGAACCCAAAGCTAATACGACTTACTGTGCCAATGAACAACTCACTATCCAAACTACCGAAACGGCTGAAAGTGTTAACTTTGGAATAAAAAAAGTAGGAAGCGACACAAATATAGATATAGATGATGTACTAGACGGTAATGTATTAAACTTATCTAAGTTACCTTTTACAGAAGGAGAAGAGCGGATAACTCTTGAAATTAGTGCTGATACTATTATCGAAAATCCATGCCTGCAAAATGCTAATCCGATTCAAATTGAGATTATTCCTCCATCCAATATTTCCTCTGCTGTAGCCTATTTACCATTAGATAAAGCGCAGTTTAAAGTTATTGTTTCAGCTAGTGTTTCTTCTGGAGAAGAAGTGAAAATTACCTTTGATGCAAATGCGATTTCCACGGAAGTCACGTCAAGCGGTTTAGAAGCGATATTTACTTATGAAGAAGTTCCAGT
>JBCDFY010000174.1:0-15744 GCA_039176995.1 Bacteroidota bacterium | reverse complement strand
TTTCGACTTATCACTTGGCTAAGTAATCACGGGACACAAGAAGAAGCTAACTATTATCAATTACTGCGTATAAGACTTTTGAGATACAAACTATTCAAAAATTAAACCGCTGATTTTCAGTCTTTTCAGTAGCTGCATAAAAATCAACGACACTAAATTCCGTTTAGTTCAATTTGTGCAATTTTTTTCTGAAAAAGCCTATTTTTTTGTATTAATTCTGCATTTTTCTTATTAAAAACAAGCCATCTCGTATCGGCAAAAGCACATTTTCCACTTTAGCGTCATTTTGCACTTTCTTGTTGAAAGCATCTATGATTCGGGTATCGCGATCATGCTTTTGTTGTACTACTTTTCCACTCCAAAGTACATTGTCGGCTAGAATGAATCCACCAACTTTCACTTTATCAAACACCAAATCATAGTACAATTCATAGTCGTTTTTACCTGCATCTATGAATACTAAATCAAATTCTTCGTCAATGGTCTGAACAATTTCTTTAGCATCTCCAATGTGCAATTGAACTCGGTTGTCAACGCCCGCTTTCGCCAAATATTTCTGAATCAAGTATTTCAATTCTTCATTGCCTTCGATGGTATGTAGCACACCATCTTCTTGCAAACCTTGCGCCAAACAAATCGTCGCATAACCCGTAAACGTACCAATCTCCAAGATGGCTTTAGGCTGCATCATTTTGCTCAATATGCTAAACAATTGTCCTTGCAATGCACCCGAAATCATTTGCGGAGCAAGGGTTTTGAGATTGGTTTCGCGTTCGAGTTCGTGGAGGACTTCAGTGGGAAGCGTAGAATGTTGTAGAGAATAATCCGTTAGCTTTTTTATAGAAAGATTCATGTACGCAAAAGTGATAAATGGTAAGTAGCAAAGATCATCATTACTTCGTCAAAAGCAAAATGATAAAAAACACAAACTGCCAAAGCAAGAGCGCGCTTGCCACTTTATTGATCATTTTGACATGAAAAAAGTGAAAGACAGCAAGCAAAACAAAACTAATTATCCACCAACTGCTATAATTTTGAAAAGGAACTTCTACGGCTTCCCAAGTCCAAAAATTATAGTGAATCGCGACGGGTTCAATTAAAATGTCTAAAGCGACCATGATGCTTGCACCGATCGCCGCTTTGAGAAAAAAATGAAGTTTTGCTTGCTTCAAAGTCACCCAATTGACGGTCATTCCAATAGCGTAAACTAACATCATCCAATTGACGCCGATCATCAAAGGTGTATCCCAAATTTTCCAGCCTAAGATCGGTCCATAGGTATATTCTCCAAAAATTGCGCCAGTATTGACGCCAATGACTTCAATAAAATAACCAACAAGGAAACTCAATAGTAAAGAAGTAATAGTGCCGTTTGTCCACTTTGGATGATAGAGCAGGATGATACCGATGGAGACTAACAAATTTAAAGGTGTCAGCAATAGAAAATCTTCCTTTTGGACAATAGCGATACCTACCAATCCAACAGTATAGAAAATGGAAAGAAGTAAAATGCCGAGTGCGTTGGCTTTGCGTTCATCTTGTAGATTGGACTGTATTCGCTGCAATGTTGTGGACATAAAAATCAATAAAATTGCTACATCCAAAGTAATGTTGGAGATTTGATTTGGTTTAGAAGTTTGGTTACTTTTGATTAGACGCGTACGAAGTTTAGGATTGAAACACGGATATAGACAGATTTAAGAGATAATGGACGGACTTTTTAGATTCCTATTCTATTCTTAGATTTTGCGTAACTTTAATTTTTGACAACCGAAGAAGAACAAATGAGCAACTATCAAGTAATCAAGACCTCGCGTAAAGACGAAAATTTTTCTTTATTTCAGAATTTTTCAAAGCAACTTTATCCAGCCAATAGCCAACGATTTCGCCTAGGTAACGATCCCGTTGAACAGCATTTAGAAGGCTGTTACATGGTACTAGAAGAAAAAAAAGTAGTTGGACGTTTTGCCTTCTACGAAAATCCAAATTTACAATATCAGGAAGAATCTGCCGCTTGTATCGGAAGCTATGAATGCATTGATAGTGAAGAAGTTAGTGGCTTCCTTTTAGATTTTGTCACGCAACTAGCAAAAGATAAAGGCTATGCTTGGTTACTTGGCCCGATGGAAGGCTCTACTTGGAATAATTATCGTTTTAGTTTACACAACGATCATCCCAATTTTTTCTTAGAACCTTACCATCACATCTACTACAATCAGCAGTTTCAAGCCGCAGGTTTTCAACCAATCGCGCGCTACATTTCCAATTTAGATGAACAACCTACTTATGATGCAACGCAATTGAAAGATTTTGAACATTACTTGCAAGCGAAAGGCACAATTGTCCGCAATATTGATCTTAAAAATATCGAAGAAGAACTCTATCGTATTGGGCAGTTTAGCATTGAAGCCTTTTCTAGCAATTTTTTACATACGCCTATCGCACCTAAGGACTTTGTAGCAAAATATCGCAAAGTACAATCGTTTTTTCAAAAAGAACTGATTTGGTTAGTTGAAAACAAACAAGGCGAAATTCAAGGCATTGCTTTTTCCATTAAAGACCATTGGGATGTGAAAGGTGAAACCGTCATTATCAAATCTTTAGCACGCAAAAAAGAAACAGAATTTCGAGGTTTAGGGGCATTCCTAACTGGCAAAACCTACCAAACGATACGATCTTTGGGTTATAAAAAAGTAATTCATGCCATGATGATACAGGATAATGCTTCAGTGAATCTCTCGGAAAAGCATTCGGGAGATGCGTATAAGGAGTATGTGCTTTATGGGAGGAAAGTCGTGTGAGCTGTGAGCGTATGGCATCGCGGAAACATTCCGCGACGATCGGAGTCATGTAACGAATGATAGTAAAGGCGTCATTATGTAAAATTAATCAGCATGAAATCCATTGTAGCGTTTGTATTCTTTTTTCTTCTTTCCGTCCATTTTCTTCTTGCACAAGACCAAAATATCCATGTTTTCGTAGCGCTTTGTGACAATGCTAATCAAGGAATCGTACCTGTTCCCGAACGCTTGGGGAATGGACAAGATGCTAAAAGCAACCTCTATTGGTGTGCGGCTTATGGCGTGAAGAATTTTTTCAAGAACAAGACTCAAGATTGGCAGTTGGTTAAGACTTGGCAGCCTTCCAATCCCGAAATATTGGAGCGTGTTTTATTCAAGCATCATTCAAAAGAAGCGTATTTACTCGCAGATGCTTATGATGGTGCGTTCATCAAGTCCTGCACTCAAGATTTTTTGTGCGCAAGCAATGGACAACAGAGTTTGACTATTGAGTTGGAAAGCAAGGAGTTGTCCTTTGGTGGAGATGCTGATTTGATTGCTTATACAGGACATGATGGATTAATGGAATTTGAGGTAGATGTAGAATACAAACCCATTTCTTCAAAGGCTAAGGATGTAATTATTCTGGCTTGTTACAGCAAAGAATTTTTTCAAACTCATATCGAATCCGCTCAAGCTAATCCATTAGTTTGGACAACTCATTTGATGGCTCCAGAGGCATATACGCTGAAAGCAGCACTTGATGGCTGGCTGGATAACGAAACCAATCTGCAAATCGAAGAAGGAGCAGCTCAAGCCTATCATCAATATCAAAAATGTGGTATTCGAGGCGCTAGAAATTTGTTTACGACTGGGTTTTAGCTATCAATTAATTAAAAAGGGGATGAGCGTATTGCATCGTAGTTAGGAAACTTAACAGATCGAAGTGTTTAATAATAGGACAAATGCATTAAATTTTCTGTCACTTAAATTCATCATTTTACGCCCAATTGTTCTACAAGTCTACAGCATCCTACTTTTTTCATCACCAAAAAAGTAGGCAAAAACGCTAGACCCTCCAAACTCGCTCCGCTCAAACAGTGGAGTGCCAGGCTTCCCGCCAAGTAGGGCGTGTTCTACACGTATTCTAGGCGCGTTCATTTAGGTTTCTTATTTTTGATACGTTTGCTCTAATTCAATAAAGTAAAGCTCTTCTTTTTCTTAGCCTCCTAGTGATTCAATTAGAACTATATAACAATGAAAAACATCGTAGAAATCTTCTTACAAGCAGCGGAAAAATATCCTGATCGGATAGCGATTGTGGATAAAGATCAATCCATCACTTACGCAGAATTGAAAGCGCAAGCGAAACAGACGACTGCTTATTTTCAGCAAAAAGGCATTCAAAAAGGAGATCGAATATTGGTATTCGTACCGATGAGTGTGGATTTGTACCGAATTGTTTTGGCAATATTTTATGTAGGAGCAACGGCGGTGTTTTTAGATGAGTGGGTGAGTAAAAAACGCTTGGAAATTTGCTGCCAAATCGCTGATTGTAGAGGTTTTGTGGGTGTTTGGAAAGCAAGAATCTTTACTTTGTTTTCCAAGGAATTGCGAAGTATTCCCATCAAATTGAGTTTGAAGAAATTGGCAAAAACAAGCGTTGCCATTACTGAAATAGATGCTGACGATGCCGCTCTAATTACTTTCACGACGGGAAGCACAGGTACACCCAAAGCAGCTCGAAGGACGCATGAGTTTTTGAAAGCGCAGTTTGATGCACTGCTACAAGAAATTAAACCAAAAGCTCGAGATGTAGATATGCCTGTCTTACCAATTGTGTTGTTTATGAATTTGGGTATTGGGTGCACTTCAGTCATTGCGGATTTTAAGATGTCGAAGCCCGAAAAAATGGAGGTGAGTAAAGTCGTTGCACAGTTATCTGATAATCAGGTGAATCGAATTATTGCTTCGCCTTATTTTGTAACGCGATTGGCGCAATATGTCATTCAAAACGATTTGGATTTACCGCATTTGGAGAAAATTTTTACAGGAGGTGCACCTGTTTTTCCAGCAGAGGCGAAATTGTATGAACAAGCCTTTCCAAAGGCTACAACCAAAATCGTCTATGGCTCGACGGAAGCTGAACCGATTAGTTCTATTGACGCGAAAGATTTAGTTAAAAGAGAGGTACAACTATCAAAGGGCTTACCTGTTGGGATTCCATTTCATCAAGCAGAAGTGAAGATCATCAAAATCACTATGCAGGAAATTGTCGTAAAAAATGAAGCTGCTTTCAAAAAAATAGTCTTACCAGAAGGAAAAATTGGAGAAATCATCGTTTCAGGCAAGCACGTTTTGAAGCAGTACTTTAATAATGAAGCAGCTTTTCGAGCGAATAAAATAGTGGTGGGCGAAACGATCTGGCACCGTACTGGCGATAGTGGTTTTTTTGATGGAGAAGAGTTGTTCTTGACTGGTCGCTGTAAGCAATTGATTGAAACTGAAAATGATTATTTGTCGCCTTTTATCATTGAAAATGAATTGCAATCTTTAGAAGGAGTAAGTATGGGAACTTTGATGGAAGTAGAACAGAAATTAATATTAGTTATTGAAGGTAGACTGACTGATAATCAAAATCTTAACTTCCCTTTTGATCGTATTCAGCATATTCAAAAAATACCTAGAGACCCACGGCATTATTCTAAGATTGATTATGCTAGACTTAAAATTATGCTAAAGTAAAATTTTATATACGCTCGTTAGGAAACGAGCAGATATAGGTTTGAAGTTGGGAAACTTCAAACATCGGTTATTTATTAGGGCACATACAAATCACGATCTGTCAAGTTTCCTAACTTGATAGTGATATTTACTCGTTTCCTAACGAGTTTATTTAGCATATGCTCGTTAAAAAGCAAGCAGATATTAGGTTTGAGGTTAGGAAACTTCAAACATCCGTTATCAATTAGAGAGCATACAAACCTTTATATTTCTCCAACGCATACTGATAAAAATAATCAAAATTCAGTGGTTCACCAGTTAGCTTTTCGCAGAGTTCTTTAGCAGTGTAACTACGCCCTTCTTGATAGATGTTTTCCTGTAGCCATTTTAGCAAAGTCGTGGTATTGCCTTGTTGAATTTGCTGCTTCAGATTAGGAATTTCTTTACCAGCTTGCTGGAAAAATTGGGCGGCGTAAAAACTTCCTAAGCTGTAAGTTGGGAAGTAGCCAATATTGCCGTACGACCAATGCACATCTTGCAAAACTCCTCGCTTAGCATCTGATACATCAACATCTAAATAGGCTTTGTAACGCTCGTTCCAAGCGGCTTCTAAGTCCTTGACTTCCAGTATTCCTTCAATGAGTTCTTTTTCTAACTCGTAGCGAATCAAAACGTGGAAATGATAGTGTAGTTCGTCCGCTTCTGTACGAATCAATCCAGTTTCAATTTTATTGATGCCTGCGTAGAATTGCTCGACGCTTACGCTTTTTAATTGCTCGCCAAATGCTTTTTGCAATTCAGGATAGTAGGCTCTCCAGAAGTCTAAACTTCTTCCCACATTATTTTCCCAAAGTCGAGATTGAGATTCGTGGATGCCTAGGGAAATATGTCGCCCGAGGGGTAAACCATACATCTCCGCTGGCAGACCTTGCTCATAAAGTGCGTGACCACACTCGTGGATGCTGCTCCACAATAAATTCGCTAAATCGTTTTCATCTACGCGCGTAGTGACACGCACATCTTTGGGCGAAAAATTGATGGTAAATGGATGAGGCGACCAATCTTGGCGACCCGACTGGAAATCGTAGCCTAACTTTTCGAGCAAGAAAATGCTGAAATCCCATTGTTGCTGCTTGGGATAGGATTTATGCAAAAAGTCGTTGCTGATCGCTGACTTTTCTCGAATTTCGCGAACGAAACCTACTAATTTTGCTTTTACATCCGCAAAAAGCTCATCTAACATTGCAGCGGTGTAACCAGGCTCAAATTCCTCTAGCAACGCATCGTAAGGATGGGCTTCGTAACCCAACAATTCTGCTTCTTCACGCTTGATGGCAACGACTTCTCCTAGTGCTTCTTGAAAAAGTTGATAATCGTTGGCGGCGCGTGCTTTCAGCCAAGCATCGTAGGCTTTGGAGCAAGCCATGGAGCGACGCATCACGAAGGCTTGGTCGAAGCGCGTGACACGCTTGTGGTCTTTTAGTGTCAGTTCGATATTTTTGCTGGCTTTGGGTGCTAATTCTTCTTTTTGCGTAGCTACTTCACCTAATAAATCGCTGAACTCGGCATTGGTGAACAGTTCGTGGGCGATACCTGCCAAAGTTGCAATTTGCTGTGAACGGAAATTCGCACCCGCAGGCGGCATATTCACTTCTTTATCCCAACTCAATACGCCAATGGAATATTCTACATCGGCTTTTTGTTTCATCTTCGCTTCAAACTGTTCGTATAACTCTTGGGCGCTCTTTTGCATAAATTTGTTTGTGTAAGGAGTATAATTCTCTTAATTGAAAAAGGAATATTTTTTACCACATAGTTCGTATAGCATTTTCATATAGTTCGCATAGTATAATACATTTGGAAGCTAATTTTTGCTTCAAAAAAGGAATAGAACTGTTGTGATCTATGTGAAATCAGCTATTGTGACTACTGTGGTAAATATTAAACACAAAGGTAAGTATTCCTTATAGATCATGGTAGCATTTTGAGTTCTAAAACGCACCAAATAATTTCAAGATTGCTCCGATGACTACAACGATTAAAAGGCGATGTGCCCAAACATTAGCTTTCGGATAACTACTTGCAAATCTTGCAGTTAAATAACCACCAAGCGTCTGTCCAATCGCTAAAATTGCTCCAATTTTCCAATCAATGAGACCTTTATAATGAAAAATTCCTAGTACAACGATGGTGTAAATCGCAATGACTAAGGATTTTACGGCATTGGCTTCAATCAGTTCAAATCGAGCAATCAAAACCGTGATGACTAAGAATAAAACGCCCATACCCATTTGAATGAATCCACCATAAATCCCTAACAGAAAAAAGAGCGGAAAGAGCAACCAATTGGAAGGACGCTTGGATAAATCAGCAGCTTGCAACCAACGTTTCGGGCGCACCAAAATTACGACCAACATGACGATCATCATGTAGCTGAAAAACTGCTTGAATTGCGCATTGCTCACATTGACTGCAATGATGACGCCGACAATTGCGCCTAAAATGATAATCAGCATATCTAATCCATACTGCTTGACATTCAATTTCCCGCCTTGATAGAATCCATAGGAACTTGCCGTAGTTTGTGTGAATACGCCTACTCGATTCGTGCCGTTTGCCATATTTGGAGGCAGTCCCAAAACCTCGGTCAATATAGTCAAAGTGATCGCTGAACCATTGCCAGCGAGCGTGTTTACAATACCTGCGAAGAATCCTCCACTAATGGCGATGAGTAGTTGTGTACTTGTCATAGGTTGAAAAATTAAGAGAATTAAAGGTAGGTGAAAAAATCGAACACGACATTTAGTCTGACGTTCTATTTATGGAATGAGAACGGATTTAATTTACTGATATTCAGTAAATTAAATTGATATTTTACATAAATTAAATATAGATTGAAAGATGAATTATAGAACAATAGCAAGTTTTTTTGTAGCCTTATTTTTACTAAGTACCGGAGCAACAACTGCTCAAGACGTGAGTTTACGAGAGGGATACTACGCTAGGAATGAGGCGACTCGCCCAGGTATAAGAGCTTACCTATCTCCAAATGCAAAGGACGTGAAAAAAGCATTTGAAGATTATATGAATGATACCTATGACGTTAATTTAAAAGGCATTGGTCTATTCACAAATAAGGATGAATTGTACGCCAAAAATGTCAAATTGGAGGAAGTAAGTACTCAAAATATGGACATTTATGCAGAAGTTGTGGAAGCGGATGATCGAGAAGGGACGCGTATGACTCTATACGGTGCACTGGGTTATGATATCTTCTTGAGTGAAGATGCTTATCCTATGGAATACAGACGCTTAGAAAGTGTGATGACCGGATTTTTGAGATCCTATTTGACAGATTATCACGAGGAGCGTTTGGAAGAAGCTAGAGAAAATTTGGAAGAGCTTACCGATGACACTCAAGATTTGACCGCCGACATTGATGATCGTGAGGAAAACATAGAAGATAGTCGTCAGAAAATTGAGGAAATGAAGCGTGAAATTGAAGAATTGACAAGGGATTTGAAGCAACGTGAAGAAGCCTTGTCAAGTGCAGAAGCAACCTACCAGAAGCGCATGAAAGAGCTAGATCAAGTGAAAGAAGAATTGAAAGATATTGATAATCAATAGTATAGAAGGTAAAACCTCTTAAATGACAAAATACGATGGAGGCGATCAGGAATTGATCGTTTCCATTTTTTTATATGCTAGGATAGAGAGATTGAACAGGAAAGGTTTCGCTCTCCAAAATCTTTCTCTAAGGATTCTTGAATGCGATTATATCAAACCTTTAAAATCGCATACTTTTCAAATCTTCTTACACGCGCGTATCCCAAATTGCACAAATATCAAATAATACTTCCTAAGAGCAACTTTTTTTGGATTTGAATGGACGTCGAGTCCATCCAAATCCATCAGGGTTTACTAAGGATAAAAAATGGCGGATAGCCATTTTTTATCCTTAGTAAACCCTGATCAGCTCAAGGCGGTTCGACGCCGCCTTGAGCTGAAAAGAGCAGAGAACAGAGTTATTGTTTTTTCAAATCTTTTACAAGAGTTCAATCTCAGGTACACACCCTATATGCTTTCATCGCCGCCATTAGTTGCTCATTCTCTAATTTTGTTCCCACCGTAATTCGCAATCCACCTTCGCACAAAGGTACGTTCGAACGATTACGAACGATGATGCCTTTTCCAACTAAATATTTATACAATTCGTTCGGTTTTTCCACCTTGATTAAAATGAAATTGGCATCGGAAGGATAGGCGTTTTGCACAAAAGAGAACGCTGGCAATGCTTTCATCAACTTCGCCCGTTCTTCCAAAATCTCTCTTACTACTGCTTGCTGCTGCTCATAATTTTCTAGTGCTTTTAAAGCCGCTTGCTGCGTCAAAATATTCACATTGTATGGAGGTTTTACTTTATTAAAATAGTGAATAATTTCCTTTGAAGCGTAAGCAATACCCAAACGGATCGCCGCCATTCCCCAAGCCTTGGAAAAGGTCTGCATCACCACTAAATTGGGATACTTTTCCAGCAATTGATTATAACTTTCTTCCGCCGAAAAATCAATGTAGGCTTCATCAATCACAACAACGCCCTTGAATTTTTCGAGCAATTCCAACACCTTTGCTCGCTCAAAACGATTACCCGTTGGATTATTGGGTGTGCATAGAAAAAGGAGTTTACTACGCTCATCCGCAACTTCTAATATTTCCTCTACATTCGGCTGATAATCAGGCGTTAGTAGAATATTTTTCACTTGTACATCCGCTATCGAAGCACTTACTTTGTACATTCCATAAGTCGGCGGCAAAGTCAAAATGTGATCTATACGTGGTTCGCAAAAAATACGAATCAGCAGATCAATTGCCTCATCACTGCCATTGCCCAAAAAGATGTGTTCAGGTGCAATTTTTTTGATCGTACTCAGCTTTTCCTTCACTGCTTTTTGCAAAGGATCGGGATAGCGATTGAAGCCCGTATCGTATGGATTTTCGTTAGCATCCAAATACACTTCTGCACTGCCGACGAATTCGTGGCGCGCGGAAGAATAAGGGGCGAGTTGTTGGATGTTTTTTCTGACTAAGGTTGAGATTTGCATAGGAAGAAATTTGATAGATCATGCGAAGGCACAAAGGAAGGACTTTCTTAGAAAAAATGGTAACGATCAGGCTTATTTGCGTTTACCTATAATTATCTGTATTTTTGAAGAATATAAAAGTGGTTATTCACAAAAATTTTTACGCGCAAATTGCAATACTGGAAATCAAGCAATTAGCTTTTTAAAAAGTTGTTTGTGAATAAGGTCTAAAAAATGTTGCATGAAATCATTTAAGCACTGGAAGTTTGAGGAAGTAGAGGATGCTTTTGGCTTGACAAGAGTGAAACAATTGGATCGTCTAACAAATTGGATGAATGTAGACGTTGATGATATTCCGAAAGAAAAGAGAGTACGTTTAGAGCAATTGCGAGCTAATTTGTGGAACTGGATAGATTATTGGAACGAGGAGGAAATTAAGGTTTACTTCATGGGACCTTTATTATTAGAGGTAGAGTTTGGAGATTCTGGCTATCGTGGTTTTTGGGAACGTTCCTTGAGTGTAGCAGTAGCAGAAGGAGTTACTTCTGGTATTGTAGATTTTATGTTGGCGAAGGGAAGACAGATTCCTAAAGCTCCTTATTTCTGTATCCATGAGTACAAACCCGAAGTAAATGTGACCAATGATCCCATTGGACAACTACTGATTGCTATGGTTGCGGCTCAAGCAGAAAATGCCAAAGCTGGGCGTACGGAATTGGCTATCTATGGGAGCTATACTATTGGACGAAATTGGTACTTCGTTGTGCTAGATGGTAATAAATATGCCATTTCTAACGCCCTGAATGCCACACAAGAAGAGGTGTATACTATTTTCCAAATTTTGCAGAAAACAAGCAACTATGCAGATGTAGTTGCAGAAAATGATGGTCATTAAACTCGCGATCTTATTGCGAATTATGTTCCAAAACGTGTACATTTATTAGGCTATATAAGACGAAAAATTGGCTCTTGTATCTTAGTTAAAGTTAAACCTATTCGTACAAGCGAATGCTATAGTCTCTGCTTACTTCAACTTTTAAAATAAGTCTTCACTGCTTCATTTCTCAATAACTTCTTGTGCAATTCCAAATAATTCACCTGTATATGTGGCTCATCATAATCAAACAAGATATAATGGTGTTTCATGACCTTACTCAAGCATCTGAAATAAGTATTTATATCTGATTTATAGCCCAATTCAATAACGATTGACTGCTCTGGCATCCACAGTATATTAGATAATCCAGCACCATGTTGCGCAATGACGACGCATGCAGAACTGAAATGATTAATTTGATCTTTTAAGGACATATTTTCTAATTGCACATTGTGAAATTCAAAAGGAGATTTTACTTTGGAATCAATGAATTTTTGTAGTTCTTTATGATTTTTAATAGATCTCCTAGAGGTACCTGAACCTTTATTTTTAGCTCTAGAGAAATAATAAGAATTGGGATAAAGACGCTCAATTAATAATATTTTAGTAGGCTTTTCCGCACACCCTATATTCAAGTTTGCGCATATTTCCTCCTTCAAACTTTTGAACCGAAAATATTGAAGTGGAATTATCTTCGGATTCATTCCCACTAAGTCAATCTCTTTTTTCTTTATGCTTGGACTTATCGCACTGCAAATCTTAACACGGTTTTCAAATAATCCTAACAACAGTTGAGTCAGTACTCCAAAATCTTCTAGCACAAAGATAATTTTAGAAGAGGTCTTCCTAATTAAAAGACTAAGTGGTAGAAGTAGATCAAAAATAAAATGATAGTAATGTTCTACGTGCCCTCCTGCTACAGAACTAGGAGGAATGGGATTCAAAAAGATATACTGGCTGTGTTTTGATGATTTTATAATCGCTTGCTGATTATACCATACCTTTATTCCTCTACGCATTCTATTCAACCGACTGCGTCGCAACCTATTTACAATCCAACTTTTTATGTCCATGGTCTAATGCTTGTAATCTCCACGTAACCAGCGAACTATGAGTAGATGCGTCATTCTTTTTCTTACAAAAACAGTAGTTGTTTAAGCTCTGAAAACAGAAAATTTTGAATTCAACAACTGCGCTTAGTGTCAGTCATTAATACACACAGCATAGCTGCTTCACCAGTAGTGGATCGCTGAAAATTGATAAAAGATTGAAATGTTTGATTGGAAATTTTTTCGTTGAAGCAGCCTGGAGAATAAGATAGATTCAGGAAATAATGTGCTGCTCTATGTTAAAAGAAGGACAATGATGTTTGTATTCTATTTCCTTCAATGAGATTGCCTTAGGCACAAAAATAAATAAAAAGATAATAAATGAACAGGTATTCTAAAATGGTGTGCACAAAAAATTGCACTCTTGTAGAAGATTCGAAGCATCAAAAAGACTCTGATCTCTGCTTTTGCCAAATCATGGCGGCATCGAGTCCATCTAAATCCAAAACAAGTCGCTCTTAGCAAGCTCTTTTAGTATTTGTGCGATTTGTTGTATACACCTAGGGCTGTTCAGAAAAGTAATTTAACACATTTTTTGATGAAACACATAGGCACATAGAAAACATAGTATGTAGTTTTTCTGCAAAAAACTATGTGTCCCTACTGTGTCTATGTGTTTAATATTCATGTATTTTCTGTACAAAAGAATGGGATTAAAATTTTTCTGAACACCCTTAATATACACCTAAGAATACGGCATCAAATCTCTTTTACTATATCTATCATCTGTGTATTCATAGCAATTCGATCACCCACTTTCCACTTGTGATTCTTGGTAGCTTTAAGTAAAATCGTTTTCCCGAGAACATCAACAAACAACTGGGTTTCAATAAGTTCAGCATCGTGTTCGATCGCTATAATTCTTCCATGAAGAGTTAATCTTCCAAGACCAGCAAAAACCTCTTCTGGCGAACCTTGCTTAATAATCTTCCCCTCCTCCATTTCCAAAACCACATCCGCCATTTTAGAAATTTCTTGTACATCGTGGCTCACCAAAATAGTCGTTAAATCAAATTGCTGATGAACACGCAAAAGGTAGTCTTGCAGCTTTTTTCGCATTGCTAAATCCAAAGCAGAAAGCGGTTCATCAAGCAATAAAATAGAAGGACGTTGGACTAAAGCTCTGGCGAGTGCGACGCGTTGTTGTTGACCACCCGAAAGCTGTGCTGGTTTTTGATTTTGCAATGTTCTCAACTCCATCAAATCCAGCAGTTCTTCTACTATTTTGGCATCTTGATTTTTCTTTAATGCGAATCGCAAATTTCCTTTGACCGTAAGGTGTGGAAATAGCGCGTAATCCTGAAAAACGAAGCCAATATTTCTTTGCTGTGGACTTAAATTAATACCTTTTTCATTGTCAAACCATGTTTTTTCATTCACTTCAATACTACCTTTTTTGGGCTGCATCAAACCTGCTAGTATTCTCAAAAGTGACGTCTTCCCTGCTCCCGATTTCCCATAAAGCGCAACGAATTGTCCACGTTTAATTTCTGTTCTAATTTGTAAATTGATTTTACCCGAAACACCTCCATTTAATTGCTTTTGGACATTTAATTTTATCATTTTCCAAGCAATTTTAGATAGCCACCGTTACTCAAATAGACTACAAGCAAAATGGCAAAAGTGACGGTAAATAAGATCAACGAATAAGTATTGGCAAGTCCATAATTTAAAGATTCCACTTCATCGTAAATGGTGATGGACGCCACTTTCGTTTTACCTGGAATATTGCCACCAATCATCAAAACAACACCAAATTCTCCAATGGTATGCGCGAAAGAAAGTACAATGCCTGTGAGCAGAGAAGTTTTGATGTTAGGCAAAAGAACTTTGAGGAGCGTCGTCATTTTTGACTTTCCTAAAACATAAGCAGCTTCTCGAAGTGAATTAGACAAATTAGCGAATCCCGACTGAATTGGATGCACCATAAAGGGCAAGCTGTACAAAATTGACCCTAGCACCAAACCTTCAAAAGAGAATACCAATCGCAAGTTTAGATGCTCTTCTAACCAAGCTGCAAAAGTATTTGATGGACTAAATGCAAGCAGTAAATAAAAGCCCAAAACAGTAGGTGGCAACACCAGCGGCATACTCACCAAAGTTTCAATTATCGGTTTGATTTTCAGCGAAGTATATGCCAACCAATACGCTAATGGAATGGAAATCACTAGCAATAGCAAAGTGGTGATGCTTGCTAATTGAAAAGTGAGTAGTAGTGGTTCCCAATCTAGATTCATGCTTTAGTGTTAGCTGGTTAAATGGTTTCAGTGTTTTATAGTTTCGTAGCCAAACCCCTCAAGGATTTCTTGGCTTTCCGAAGCAAAAAGATAATTACAGAACTGCTTCGCTTGCGCCTGTTTTTCAGCATTATTTTTTAAAATGACGACCGCTTGTTGTATTGGCGAATAGGTCGAATCTGCTAATTCCACCCAACTTCCTTTTCCTCTCATCTTGGGCGATAAAACTACGGACTTTGCAGTAAATCCAAGCGAAGCCGCTCCCGACAAAATGAACTGATTAGTTTGCGAAATGCTTTCTCCGTACACCAATTTAGTCTCCACTTTTTCTAGTAAAGCGTAATTTTTTAGTACTTCCATAGCTGCTAAACCATAAGGTGCAATCTTTGGATTTGCGAGTACAATATTTTGAATATCAGAACTTTGCCAATCATCTAAAGAAAGATCATCCATTTTTTTCGCACTCCAAAGCACCAATTTTCCGTGTGCGTAAACTTTAGGTTCATTAAGCGTAAGATCAGCTTCAAAAAGCTGTTTTGGATATTTCAAATCTGCCGAAACGAAAACATCAAAAGGCGCGCCTTCTTGAATTTGTGCACTCAATTTTCCAGAAGAACTGACAATCATTTGGCATTCAATTCCTGTTTCTTGCTCAAAAGCATTCACGATTTCTTCCATAGCAAACTGCATATTAGCAGCGGTAGCAATGCGGAGTTTTTGATTGCTTTCTGCTTCACAGTTTAAAAAGAAGGTAGTGATAGAAAGCAAACAAAAGTGGCGCAAAATATTTTTTACTGTCATATTAATCCAGTCTTACTTATATTAGCACATGTAACAGATTGTACTTTTATCAAATATAGTAAGCTAAATTGCTCATATCGTTGCTCTTTTCAAGTCAACTGGGCATCGAACCCAGTTGACTTGATTGAGGTTTCC
>JBCDFY010000173.1:0-15766 GCA_039176995.1 Bacteroidota bacterium | reverse complement strand
GGACGCTTCTAAAAGCGTCCGACGCCTTACTGCTCAATAATCCACCAACTCTTTTTCCAATAATTTCCTCAAAGTCGATTTTGCTCTAGAGAGCTGCGATTTTGAAGTGTTCACAGAAATCCCCAAATTCTCTGCGATTTCCTGATGACTATATCCTTCGATGGCGTACAAATTGAAAACTACTCGATAACCAGTTGGTAGCTGCTGTACCATTTGTAGCAGGGCACGCTCCCTAAATCGGCTGAAAATATCCGCTTCTTCCTGAATGGAATTGCTACAAATTTCCTCTATCGAATGTACTTGAAAAATATTCCTCTGCTTTCGTAATTGCTGCAAACAAACATTCACCGTCACTCTGCGCAGCCAAGCACCAAAAGCGGCTTTAGGCTGATATTGATGCAAGTCGCGGAAGATGACAATCAAACTTTCCTGCAAAAAATCTTGTGCTTCCGCTCGATCTTTCGCATAGCGTAGACAAATACCGAAAAGCATCGCACTGTATTTTCGATACAGCAACTCTTGCGCTTTTCGATCTCCCTTTTTACAGGCTTTGATGATATATTGGTCGTCTTTGTGCAATAGGATTTTTGTTTTCTACAAGCCTAGTGCAGAAAGGGAGGAAAAGGTTGCATGGGAAGAAAAATAAATTCGAGAAATATTATTGGTTGGTTATCAGATGGCAAATATTTTATCAAATTAGTTAACTTCGTTAATTATATTTTTTGCAAACTTAATTTATGCTCACATTCAAACATAATCTACATTTCACAGAAAAAGACTCCATGCTTAAAGGTTTTCAAGAAGTTGTTTTTAGCGTTTCTAATTTAGAGCGAGAAGTTGATTTTTATCAGCATACGCTAGATTGGAAAATTATTAGCGAGAGCAAAGGAGACAGTGCACTCAAGCAATTGTGGCAATTAGAAGAAGAAGTAGCAATTGAGGAAGTATTGCTGCATAATGAAGGAGATCATGAAGGATTTCTGCGCTTAGTGCAGTTCAAAAATGTGGAGCAAGAAGTGATTCGTTCGGGAGCGCACGCATGGGATTCAGGTGGTATTTTTGACATCAATTTGCGTGTTCACAATATTGAAGAAATGTATTGCACTTTCCTGCGAGCAGGTTGGCATGGCTATTCTGATCCTTTGCGCTATACCTTTGGGATTTACGATGTCTCGGAAGTACTACTAAAAGGTCCAGATGACATTACGATTGCGATTATGCAACGCTTTGCGCCGCCCTTGGAAGGTTTCGAGCACATGAAAACGACCAGTCGCATTTTCAATTCTTCTACGATTAGTCGAGATATGAAAGCGACGCATGATTTTTTCATCAATCAGCTCGGCTTTAAAATGTTCTTTCAATCTCTTGGACTTGACCGAAAAGCGGGGCATAATGTACTTGGTTTTCCCGAGAGTATGAATCACGAAATCAGCGTTCCAATTGACATTGTTCGTCCAGACATTAATAATTACGGTTCAATCGAATATTTAGAACCGCAAGAAATTTCGGGTAAAGATTGTTCGCAGCTTGCGTATCCACCGAACTTAGGTATTTTGATGTTGCGCTTTCCAGTGAAAGATGCTGTTGCTTATGCCAGCATATTGGAAGAAAGAGGCGTCGAAATCAATTCCCCTGTAAAAGAGTTAACCATCGAACCTTATGGAAAAATGAAAGTTTTCTCTGTCCGATCGCCCGATGGGGTTTGGTTGGAGTTTATGGAAATAGTTTGAAAATTCAGATCAACAATTAAACGAATAAACAATATATCATGTCCCTACTCTACAAACGCGTCACTTTAGTTGTCGCAGACATCGAACGTTCCTTGACTGTCTATCGAGATATTTTGGGATTTACGGTCAACTATATCAAAGATTCAGCAGCAGATTCTTATTCTTATCCAGTATTTAAAATTCCAAAAGAAGCAAAAATTCGATTTGGAGCATTAGATAGTCCAACGCAGGAACGCACCATTGGATTGACAGAAGTGAAAGGTTATGAACTACCAAAATCTAGCGCACCAATGATGAGTGCTTCGGTCATCAAAGTGGAGGACTTGGAAGCCGTGATGAAAAAAATTGAAGCCTTAGGATTGGAGACCACCGAGCCTGAAATGGACAGTAATGAGTATGCCGATTTTAAAGAGCAAGCCTTCATTGATTTTGATGGGCATTTGGTGGTGCTGTATGAATTGATGTTGAGGGAATAAAAAATAGTGTTCAAAAAAGTATGACACGCAGAGTTCGCAGAGTTTTGATTATCAATGGATTAGTGGTTTACTTAAATTCAATTGGTACGGGTCAATGAACAGTCCAAAATAAAAAGTAGAATTCAAGTTATCGGACGCTTCGGAAGCGTCCGATAACTCACTAATGAATATTAATTCTCCGTTGAACGCTCATAAGCAAATCCTCCTGATTTTTGTGCGTTCCAAGAAGTAAACTTCACAGAAAGATAAACCTCTTCTTTTTCTAAGAACAAGACTAAGTCCTTGCCTACCACAGATTTAGGACTACCAACCGCAGCTCTAAATTTCTCAAAAGTCAGATTTTCAATATCATTCACACTACCCACTGCCCAGAGTGTTCCTGCTGGACTATTGGTTTTGTTCGCGCTATTTTCATCTTTAGCATTATAAATTTGACCGCCATTATTGCCTCTCGTAATCCAAACATCATCGGTGATGCGATCCTGATTAGCTTCTGCGCTCGGGTCAGCATCTGCCGCTTTTGTGAAAGTGGTGATTGCACCTGTCCAAATGACCGCATCATCTCCCACTTCTTTCATCGGTTGAACGGTATCGTTGTCACACGCAAAAAATAGGAATAGTGTGGACAGCAAAAAGAAATATCTCATTTGTTATTTTTTTTGATAAATGTTGTTGTAAAAAATTGGAAACCGATATTGATAGAGAAAGTTTAGTCGACTAGCGAAGGAATACAATATCGTATCAGCAGCGACAAGAGAGCGTTAAGACTTCCTTTTTTATTTTTTGCAGCAAAAAGAGTAAAACAACTTTCATATTATTTGAATTAATTGTAATTTTGCGCTCCTTAAAATAAAAATGTTCTTTGATGGGCTGCATTTGCTCAGTAAAGAGCCAACAATAGAGAATTATGAAGAAAGATATTCATCCAGGTAATTACAGAATGGTGGTGTTCCAAGACATCTCTACAGATAGTTCTTTTTTGACGAAGTCTTGCGCTCCTTCAAAAGATACGACGACTTGGGAAGATGGCAATGAATATCCATTGATAAAAGTGGAGATTTCAAGTGCGTCACATCCATTTTTCACTGGTAAAATGAAATTTGTGGATACCGCAGGGCGTATTGATAAATTTAACAAGAAATTTGCTAGATTTAGTAATAGAAAAGGAGAGGAGTAAAATTCCTATACTTTTCAAGATCAAAAGAAGCCCTAGTCGCGTTAGAGATTAGGGCTTTTTGTGTTTGAATTGTTCATCTCCTCAAATTTTGACTTCCTCAATATTAGTATGAAGAACATCATTTTATTCGACGACGACAGCAGAGAAAGATTTTTACCCTTGACGTTTACGCGTCCAGTTGGAGAACTACGCGTCGGCATATTAACCATTCGCGAAAAATGGGAAAAGTGGCTGAATGGAAAAGCCTCCTACATCACACAGGAATACCTCAACGACTGTTTTCCAATCAACATTGAGTCGGATAACTTGATTATCAATAGCTCAGTTTTGCCTTCTCGTGAATTGTGTTCCATTGTTAGAAATCTGCAAATCAGCGAAGCGGTATTGAAGGATGGGGAGTTAATTGCGACACGACTGAATGAAAAACAGATCAAAAAACTAATGGAAGATGAGGAAATAGAGGAACTCCGTGGCTACGAACTGGAAGATACGCCACTGTTTCGATTGACGAGTTTGACTGATCTTTTCCAAAAAAATAAGCAAGCTCTACAAAGCGACTTTAACTTAATCACCAACGAGCGGGTTTCCGAATCACTTTCGGATAGCAACCTGGTTAATGGAGCAGAAAACATATTCGTAGAAGAAGGCGCAGAAGTAGAATGCAGTATGCTCAATGCTTCTAAGGGGCCAATCTATATTGGAAAAAATGCAAAAATCTTAGAAGGCAGTATGCTGCGCGGACCAATCGCAATTGGCGAAGGAACAGTCATCAAAATGGGCGCAAAAATATACGGCGCAACCACTCTTGGGCCTTACTGCAAAGCGGGAGGAGAAATCAAAAATAGTATTTTTCAAGGCTATTCCAACAAGGGACACGACGGCTATTTAGGCGATTCTATCCTAGGAGAGTGGTGTAATTTAGGCGCGGGAACTAATGTTTCTAACCTAAAAAATAATTACAGCAATGTGAAGCAATGGAACTATTCAGAAGGCAAGATGAAGGATACTGGGCTGCAATTTTGTGGCTTGGTGATGGGCGACTATTCTAAAAGTAGTATTGCCACCAAATTTAATACAGGCACAATAATTGGCATCTGCGCAAATGTCTTCGGCGATGGTTTTCCACCAAAGTTTGTACCTTCCTACACTTGGGGCAATGATTGCAAAGCGACTTTCGTTTTGGAGAGGAGTTTTGAAATGATCGAGCGCAATCGAGTTAGAAGAGGACTGGAACTGAGTGTGGAAGAACGCTTGATGCTCGTGAAGGTTTTTGAAGAAACCACAAAGCATAGAGTGTGGGAAAAACAAGCCGTAGTAGTTTAGCACAACCGATTCCTTGGTGGAAACTTTGGTGGAGCTATCTCTTTGAGATGCATATTGAAAGTGCGCCCAATGAGGTCAATCCACATCTTTATGTGAGCCTTAGAAATGGTCGCTATCAGCTCTCCACAGCCAATGCGATCTATTCCTACGAAGATTTATACACCAATTTCTATCAAGCCTTTCATCAAGTTCAGTTGCCTGATAATCAAAGAGATGTACTTCTTCTAGGTTTTGGATTGGGAAGCATTCCGCGAATGCTAGAGCAACGATTCCAAAAGCATTACCATTACACTGCCGTAGAACTGGACGAGTCTGTTTTATATCTAGCACAAAAATATACGCTTCCTCAACTTACCAGTCCAATCGAAACCATTTGCACGGATGCTTACGCTTATGTTTTGCAAAGCAAGCAGCAATATGATTTGATTTGTATGGATGTTTTCCTCGACGATACCATTCCAGAACAGTTTCAAACAGTAGAATATTTGCAGGCGTTGAAACAATTATTGCTTCCTGATAGTGTTTTGCTTTACAATTGTTTAGCGGCAAAAAAAGAAGATCAATTGGCAAGTCAGCAGTTCTATGAAAAGCAGTTCTTGGCTGTTTTTCCAGAAGGGACTTACTTACAGGTAGATGGGAATTGGATATTGTTGAATGATAAGCGATTTTTAAGGAAATCACTTGGATGAATCTTTATCATGTTTTTTGCAAATTGTGCTTCGATCAAAAATCACAAAGTATCTTACTCAGATCATTGCTCCTTTCAAGTCAATTGGGCATCGAACCCAATTGACTTGATCGAGGTTTAAAAAGGGTAAAAAATGGCTAAGTAGCCATTTTTTACCCTTTTTAAACCTCGATGGAATTGAATGGACTTGATGTCCATTCAATTCCCAAACAAGCCGCTCTAGGAAAGTATTATCTAACATTTGTGCAACTATCATTTACGTATCTTTCTCCTATGAATTACACACAAATCTTAAACGCCACACTTCCCATTGTCCAAAAAACAGGGCAGTTTCTGCTAGAACATTTCCGAAAAGTCACGACCGATCAAATAGAAGACAAGGATGTGAATAGTTTGGTGAGTTTCGTAGATCGGGAAGCAGAAGCCTTGCTGGTCAAGGAGTTACAAGCACTCCTGCCTGATGCTACTTTCATCACAGAGGAAGACACTGTAGAAAACGAAGAAAGTGAATTCACTTGGATTATTGATCCTTTGGATGGCACTACTAATTTTCTATTTGGCTTACCTCATTTTGCAGTCAGTGTAGCTTTGCAGCATCAAGGAGAAATTGTAGTAGGCGTAGTAGATCATCCTAGCATGAAAGAATGTTTTTATGCCACCAAAGATGGAGGAGCGTTCGTAAATGGACATCCAATTTCTGTTAGAAAAACAGCACGACTACAAGAAGCCCTCATCGCGACTGGAATGCCATTCAATAATTTGGAGCAAGTCAATGAGACTTTAGATTTGATTCGCTACTGGAAACAGCATACGCGAGGCGTTCGTCGCTTGGGTTCTGCGGCTTTGGATTTGGCGTATGTTGCCGCAGGTCGTTTTGATGCCTATGTGGAATGGGGCTTAAATGCTTGGGATATTGCTGCGGGCGTTTTACTGGTGGAAGAAGCAGGTGGTCGAGTGACTGATTTGCAGGGCAAACGAAATTATTTGAAAAATGGGGAAATTGTTGCTGTGACGGATGGTTTGTATGAAGCGATAAGCGATAACCTCAGGCAGAAATCTTGAATTGACGGCTTGATCGAAAATCAAACCGTCAAGAGGAATTCGCTTATTTTCTTTTGAAAACAACTTTTCCTAAAGCATCATCAGTCAAAACGAATTGCATTTTGTCTTCTGAAAATCTTAAGTAGCCCAAATGGTCAGAGCAGAAAACATTGCTCATCGCCGATCGAAAAGGTTCGAGTGCTTGTCCCTCCACATATAATCTAAGCTGTTCCTCTTCTACTTTAATTTCGTACATTTCTTTAAATTCTTCTGACTTATATTTTCCTGCAAACTGTTCTAAATCTGCGGAACGATAAGAAGCAGCTTGATAACCTTCATAGACATATTCATTGTCTCCTTGCGTGACGTACATCATTTTTCCCTCATTTTCTTCCATAAAAGAAATCAACAAATCTCCACCTGCGCCTTCCATTCCAAATTCATGTTCGCCCACAGGAAATATTCTACTCTCGCTATCTGCTGCTCGGTAGTAATAAAGTGAACCTTCCTTGAAGTAAATTCTTCGATCGTAGCCAGAAGCTAGGTCTATATAGTTTCCGCAGAATTGCTCCAATTGCTGCTTCGATAATTGGATCGGTGTTCGAGCAGGAGTTGCGGTCACAGCATCTTCGCTAACTCTCTGATTTTCACGCAGAACGATTCCAGCTAACTGATACGTTTTCCCCCAAACATTAATCGTTCCATTATTACTCATTGCCACTACAGCCAAATCAACTGATGGAAATTGCAAGAACATAGAACGCGAACCGCCCCAAGAGCCATTGTGCCCAAAGAAGTCATGCCCCAAATAAATTCCATGCTCCACTCCCATTGCATAAGTGGATTGATTGCCATTATTCAAAGTTGCTCTAGTGAGTAGTTTTTCTACGAGATTAGACACTCCAATTTTATTAGTACGATAGTTATTACTCCATTTCAAGAAGTCTTGAATATTGGTGTGTAAACCTCCGTCACCCGGCACAATGAAATTGAAAAAATGCTCTCGCTCGAAGCCGTTTCCTTCGGACGTATAACCAATCGCTCGATTTGGAACAACGCGTCTGCTATCCTCATAGAAAAAAGAATTATTCATTTCCAAAGGCTGTAAAATCTGCGCTTGTGCGTATTCATTCATCGTTTGTCCACTCAATCTTTGAATCAAAATGCCCAATGCGAGATAATTAGAGTTGCTATAGGAGTATTGCTCATCAGGGGTGAAATTTAGGTTTTTCATTTGCTTCAATAGATTCAGACCATCTTCTTCGGTGAAGTGCCTATCCCAAGATTTTCCTGTGAAATGCAGTACTGCCAAATAATCTTTGAATCCACTGGTATGATGCAACAAATGGCGAATGGTAACTTCCCCTTCGGCATATTTAGGCAACTCTGGTAAATACTGCTGAATGGGATCGTCTAGTTTCAATTTGCCTTCTTCTTCTAAGCGCAATATACAGGCTGCAGTAAATTGTTTGGAAATGGAAGCTACATCGAATATGGTTTCGGGAGTGACTTTAACTTGATGTTCCAAATTGGCGTAACCGTACCCTTTTTGGAAAATGATTTCACCTTGATAATAGATGCCAACTGCACAACCTGGTTGATCTTTATATTCTGCAAAAAGTTCATCAATCTGTTGCTCTATTTCATTCGTGATCGCGATTTTCTGACTAAATAGGGATAATGCAAAGAAGAGTAAGAATGTAACAATCGGGAAAAATCTGTAAGCCATTGAGTTGAAGTTTTGATGTGATATAATTTTATAGCGTCAAAACTATGACCTAATTCCTCACTAGGATTACGTTTCTATAAAATGGGAATACGGATTTATAAATTTGGAATAATTATCTTTGTCGTAAACAAAACAAAGAAAAATGAGCATTGCCGCCACAGTAATTATTGGCTTTATCGCCCTTTTACACCTCTACATTCTTTGGTTTGAGATGTTTGCTTGGAAAACAAGAGGACCAAAAGTGTTTAGAAGCATTCCAAAAGAACTCTTTCCTCAAACAACGGTACTGGCAGCAAATCAAGGGTTATACAATGGCTTCCTAGCAGCAGGTTTGATTTGGACTTTCTTTATTGAGGATTCAACTTGGCAAGTCAATGTCGCTTTGTTCTTTTTGATTTGTGTCGCTGTGGCAGGTATTTACGGCGCAGCTACGGCGGATAGGAAGATTTTATTCGTTCAAACTTTACCTGCACTAATTGGAATAGCACTAATCTCCATTTGATTCGAGCGCGCTTTTGAATTTTGCAGGTGTCGTTCCAGTTAGTTTTTTGAAGGTGGAGTAGAAAGTAGATTTAGAATTGAAGCCACAATCGTAGCCAATGGCTTCCAATGCATAATCTGGATAAATTTGAATCATTTTCTTCGCTGCCTCAATGCGATATTCATTCAAAAAAGAAGGAAAATTCTTACCTAGATTATCATTTAGCAATTGAGAAAGTCGGTGCGGCAAAAGATTCATCTGCTTTGCTACATCTGGTAGTTTTAGATTTGGACTTTTGTAAAGTTCCTGCGTAGTCATTATTTGAGAAAGCTGCTCTAACAACTGTTTAGCTTCTTGACTCGCGATGCGCTTATCTGCATATTTTAAACTCGGCTTTGTGAAATAGGGATTTTTTTTCTTGTTCAAAACCAACAATAGAATCAACAAATAGAGCATGAAAGAAAAAGAGAGAGCGCCCAAAATGTAAGAAGTATAGCCACAGTAATTGTAAGCTAACCAAATAAATACACTTCCAAAAAAGATGCTCAGTATCCAGATTTCGTGGCTTTTCCATTTGTTTTCGCTTACCTTGAATCGCTGTATTATTTCTTGCATTCTAAAACTCGAAAGCAAGAGATAGAAAAACCATTGCGTGTAGATCAGGTTGATGAAATAATTGCGCCAGAGCTCTATATTTTGCTCGAAAGGAAAGAGTATGCCAACCACTAAAGCCAATAGCAAATACGGAAAGATGTGATATTTCCATTGCCGCTCTATTTTATTATTAGAACCAGTAATGGATTGGAAATAGCAATAGAGAAATGGTCCAACAAACAAGCAAGCGGAAAGACCCAATTGTAAGTAAATAAAAGCCAAATCGGGCTGAAAATAGAAAAAGACCGACTTGCCAATTCGGATGCTGAGGGCAATTAAAAATGCGCCAAGAAATCTATTAGACAAATGCCGAGGTTGTGCAAATAACAGAAAGTATGTTCCTAATAGAAGTCCATTGAATGCGCCCAAGGCACTGAAAAAGAACAATAATTCTCTGCTAAAATCCACTATTTAAAACTTCGGACACAAAATCACTGGATCAACCACGGGTTCTTGATAGATTTTGATGATGTACATCGCACCCACTTCAAAGGTGTTTTGTAATCTTGCCGTAGCGACTTGTCCAAAGTTGGCATCATATGCCATACGCACGGTCCAATCTTTAAAGTTAAAGCCCGCAGAAACAGAACCTGCGTTGGCTAAACGAAAACCTACGCCACCAATTAGTTCTAAATCTTTGGTCATTTCGTAACCCAAATTCGCTTGTACGAAAGTTTCGCTCAAGCCTTTTGTTGTCTGAAAGAAAGCAGAAGGATAAAAATTTAATTTATCACTCAGTTCGTGGTTAACATTGAAGTGTACTCGATAGGTAGATGGTCGTTTGTTAGCGGCGTTTCTATCGTCAGGGTCTGCCATACCAGTCGTATCTCTGCCCCCCGCGCCTGTTGTGAACGTATAATTTCTTAGTTTGACTACATGACTAATCGCACCACCAAATACCAGTTCTGTACTTTTGCTCACCTTCGTACGCAAGCGCGCACCTGTAGAAAAATCAGTAAAGTTGATTTGATTAACATTCTCTCCATTATCAATCATTTGTCCACGAAGTCCCTCTATTTCTGCAGAGCTTTGAAGACCTCCACCACCAAGGAGATTGTTTGAAAGCATTTCTTGCACGAGTACGTTACCTCCTTTTAAAGCACGAGTCACTGCACCACCCTGCACGCCGAAAGAAAATACACTGTTGCCTTTTTTATCTAATACTTTATGAATCGAAACTGAAGGAATGGCAAAAGTGGTTTCAAAGTAAGGTGATCCTTGTCCTCCCTTCTCTCTACCCGCTACATCTCGAAGTACAGACATTCCCACTCCAATCCAATCTCTTTTTTTCTTTCCGATTGCTAAAACAGGCGAATCCGCATATAAGGAAGTGGTCACAAAATCTGCTCCGCTTTGCCCCCACTGGTCGCGGTGCAATCCACCTACTCGAATCGAACCTAGGAAAGCACCTGTATTGGCTGGATTTAGCATAGTTGGTGCTAAATCGAACATCGAGAAGTGAATATCTTGAGCTGTTGAGCCAAGCGAAAAACAAAATGTAAGTGTAGAAAAGAGTAGAAGTTTTACCAATTTCATAGAAGTCGTTTTGTAAATTTAATCGGTTAGGTGCGATTTCTAGCTAAATAAACTTTAAAGTCGAAAGATAATTGTTTTCAACTAAATGAAAGTTGAATTTTGATTGGTAAGCAAAGTATTATTCTTGATAGCTCCGCAAATTTGCAAAAAAAGAAAGAAAGAAGTCAGAAGTCAGATCGAAAATTTAAAATTTTCTGTCGGAAGTGAGGATATTAGTGTGCATAATAAATTGCACTTTTATAGAAGATTTGAAGTAGCAAAAACTCTGATCTCTGCTCTTTTCAAATCATGGCGGCGTCGAACCGCTATGATTTGATCAAGGTTTCTTAAAGACTAAAAATAGCTGAAAAGCCATTTTTAGTCCTTAAGAAACCTTGATGGAATTGGATGGACGTCGATGTCCATCCAATTCCAAATCAAGTTGCTCTTATTAAGTATTACCTACATATCTGTTACAGTTGATCATAGATATCAGAGCGGCAGAAAAGATTCGATTATAAACTGATTTATTTTTTTCCACACTTTGTTAAGAACTGAACTAGAAAATAAGCGTTCAAACTATAACTTTGTAATTTATTTTGTGCATTTGCCAAATAGTAATTCCGCATGGTCTTACATCAAACTAATTGACTTTGTGTTTCGATGTGAAAATACTATATGACTATTGTGACAAAAAACGAAAATCACAAGCAAATGAAATTTAGCGTTTCTTCTTCTGAACTACTGAATAAATTACAAATTGCGGGCGGCGTCATTCCTTCCAATCCTGTGCTGCCGATATTAGAGGACTTTCTATTTTTCATTGAAAATAATAAGCTTACCATCGTTGCGACAGATTTAGAAACTTCCATCATCACACAAATTGAAGTGATGGCAGATAGTGATGGTTCGGTTGCCATTCCTGCGAAAATTTTATTGGAAACGCTGAAAGCCTTGCCTCAACAGCCAATTACCTTTAGCGTCTCCGATGAAAACAATAGTATTGAGATTACTTCTTCTTATGGAAAATATCGTCTAGCGGGTGAAAATGGACAGGAATTTCCTCGCATTCCAGAAGCAGAATCGGTGGATACCGTCAGTATTCAAGCAGCAGTTTTGGGAAGAATTATTGCTAAGACTTTGTTTGCGACTAGCACGGATGAACTGCGCCCTGCAATGACGGGTGTTTATGTGCAAATTGATTTTGGGAAGATGATTAGTGTAGCGACGGATGCGCATAAGTTAGTAAAATATACTTTGAAAGAAATCGAAAGTGATGTTTCTACTTCTTTCATCATTCCTAAAAAAGCAATGAATTTATTGAAAAATGCTTTGCCGAATGGCGGCGAAGTCAAGTTGTCTTTTAATAAATCAAATGCTTTCTTTGAGTTTGGCGACACCAACTTGGTTTGTCGTTTAGTGGATGCACGCTATCCAGATTACAATGCGGTTATTCCTGTGGACAATCCTAATTTATTGACGGTCAATAAAGGCGATTTCCAAAATTGCTTGAAACGGATCGCGATTTATGCCAACAAAACTACCAATCAAGTCGTCTTGACGATTGCAGATAGTAGTCTGACAGTTTCTGCGCAAGATTTGGATTTTTCCAATGAAGCGACTGAGCAGATGACTTGTACTTACGATGGCGATCCAATGACTATTGGTTTCAATGCTAAGTTCTTGATCGAAATGCTCAATGTCATTGAGTCGGATGAGGTCAAATTGGAACTTTCTGGACCTACGCGCGCAGGTATTCTCTTGCCAGGCGACGAAGTAGAAGATGAAGAAATTTTGATGTTGGTGATGCCTGTGATGTTGAGTAATTGATGGCAGCGGATGCAATTTGCTCGTTAAGAAACGAGTGAATATGGGTTTGAAGTTAGGGAACTTCAAACATCGTGGTGATTTTTATATAGATCATATTAGCTATAACTGTTCTTGAGCCATAGAAAAGTGTGTATCCTAAATTGTACTTTTACTGAGAAATAAATAAGATCATACACTTATCTCTTTGCTTTTTTCAAATCAATCGGGCATCGAACCCGATTGATTTGATCAAGGGTTTACAAGGGAAAAAAATGGCTATTTAGCCATTTTTTTCCCTTGTAAACCCTGATGGATTTGGATGGACTCGACTACGTTCGCTTCAAGCTGATGCCCATCCAAATCCACACTATGTGCTCTATGTAAAAATGCTATATACGCTATGTGGTAAATAGTTGTTACTTAAAAGGCGCTCTCCAAACCCACTCTTGTTCTCCACCTAAAAATTTCAAAAAGAAAGGTAATAAGCTATTAATCAATGGGTTGCAATGCTTCACATAACTGTACAAATCCTGCGGAACTGCTCCAATGGAACTTTTAATTTCAATCGCGCTTCTTGAGAAAGCGATATTTTCTACCTTATTGTCGACGGCATAACGAATCAGATCGAAGAGCATATTCAAGTACAATTGGTGCTGCTGATTGATGCGCATATCGAAGCCAAGAAAGTGTGCTTCCAAATGAGAATGGTCATGGATAGCAGTAGAAAATCCAACCAATTTATCTTCCAGAAAATAACCCAAGACTTGAAAATCAGATTGGAGTTGTTGTTTCAAACTCAAGAAATAATGCGGCGGAAATTCTTGTACATTCATTTCTGCATTGTCCGCTACTTGCTGATACAATTCATACATTTGCTTTTGATGCACTTCTAAATCTTTCTCCTTTAGCCAACGCGTTTTGATGTTTCCCAACTTCTTGAATGCTCTTCTCACTCGAACGCGATACTTGGAGCGCAACGCACCCAAATAATCGCCAAAATTCGTCCACGAATCAAGGAGGTCCATCACCATATTGGGCTGGATATGCATTTCGTGAAAGCGTTTTTGGAAGAGTGTTTTTCCAGCTTCTCTTTTATCTTCTTGTAAATCTTTGATGACTAGAATATCGGTCTTTTGATCGAGTTGTCGGTTGAGTTGATTGGCAGCTTGGCGCAATAAGTCGAGCTGTAAATCGCTAGGAATTTTTGATTTGAAATGGAAGCCATATTCGCCCGTTAATGTGGCATTTCCTAGCACTAGAAAGTTGAAATTGAGCCATCGAAGTAAGGCTCGTTGGATGTTTTGGCGAAATGGCGTATTTTCTGTATCTATTTTCACATTTTCTATACCTCTGAACAGAAAAGAATGTGCCAGTGCAAAACCTATTAATTCTGCTTCTTCATAAATGAGCAAATAGTAAAATTGGTAGTCTTTTGGTTGCGCGTTTTCAAGTGCTTGCAGATAAGGTTGCTGCAAAAAACTGCTTGCATTTTGCATTAAAACTTCCCACTGAATGGGCAATTCTGCCACTTTATTAAAAATCTCAAAGCGGTAGATTGGTTGAAAGGAAGTCTTGTTCTTTGATAATAATCCAAGTAGACAAACATCGGACGAAATGCTCATTTTTGCTTCATAATTTTTTCAATTTTGTAAACACGGGAGGAAGCGGATAGTTAGAATTTCTATCTTTTTTTTGCAAGCATTGGTCGAACAAAAGCTTGAGATGTTTAGTCTTGATGTACCTTTGAATATAAGTGTTGAACTTAAACTGAGTAAATTATAACATGGACAAGAAAATTCAAGATTATCCACATCTGGAACGCCTGGCTACCAAAGGCTATCAATTTTATTTTTCTGACTATATTTCAAAAGGAATAGACATTTTTAAAAAGGACATTGGTGGTTTTGTTGGTTTCACGTTCCTCTTCTTTTTAATGTCAAGTCTTGCTAGTACGATTCCATTTGGTTCTACGCTAGTGACTCCAGTATTGATGGCAGGACTTTATGTTGTCTGTCGCAACATCATTTCCAACCAACATCACGAATTTGGAGAATTTTTCCAAGGATTCAATCACTTTGGACAACTCATTCTGGTTGCTTTGGCTAGTGTAGTGCTTACTATTATTTTTATACTTCCGTTAGGAATTGGAGCAATCAGTGCAGTGACAATGGGAGGACTGTTCTCCGATGGTTATGTAATTGATTCTTTTAGCGAAATTTCAACCATTTCTATCATCGTAATCTTAGGAATCGCTTTACCCATTATTTATTTGAGTATTGCTTGGAGTTGGGCACCGATGTTCGTTGTTTTCTATAAAATGCAATTTTGGGAAGCAATGGAAGCCAGTCGAAGAATATTAAGCAAGAATTGGTGGATATTCTTTGCCTTTACGATCATTACTGGAATTATTGCTTTCATGGGGATTTTCGGATTACTCGTTGGAATTCTATTCACTTTTCCCGCTGCAATGTGCATGCACTACGTAGCTTTTGCAGAAGTGGTTGGCTTGCATCATGATGAGGAAATGAATAGCTCTATTGAGGATCATTTGGTAGAATAGTGAGCACTACCTAAACGAATACTATGATTTATACCATATACTATTCTAGTTAACAACATCGGAGCTGTAAAATCGTGGAGATTTTTAAAATCTCCATGATTTGCTACTTATACTCATTTAGTTCAACAACATAAAATCCTGAATCACCACTTCTGAGGTTTTTCTTTTGACTCCTTCCTTATCTTCGTAGGTGCGATGCGTCAGTTTTCCCTGTACAGCCACATTTTTTCCTTTCTTGAATAATACATTCATATTATCTGCTACTCTACCCCAACCTACCAAATTGTGCCATTGTACCTCTACTACTTTTTCGCCTGCCTGATTTTTATAGATTTCTTTCGTTGCGATGGATACCTTCGCAAGTGACTTACCTGTGGTCGTTTCTTTGAATTCTACATCTCTTCCTAAATTGCCAATCAACTGAATACGGTTACTTAAATTGTTCATTACTTGATTTGTTTTACATGAATAAATAATTGACACCGCAAAGTTGTAGGCATTGCTCACCGCTAGTCGAAAAATACACGTTTAATATCGTTTGTAAACGTTTGTAAATGTTTTTAAGATTAAAGCAAATGAATTT
>JBCDFY010000172.1:0-15924 GCA_039176995.1 Bacteroidota bacterium | reverse complement strand
GTACCTCTCCCTCTTGTACTCTAAAAGAGACATCTTTTATTGCCCAAAAATCTTCAGATTTAGCTTTTCTACTTCCCAAAAAATTACCAACAGAATGATATAGAGAAGAGTCCTTTACCTTGCCAATTGTATATCTTTTTGAAAGATGTTCGACTTGTATAGCGACTTTTCCCATTTAGACGATATCGGCTATGCTGCGTTCTATTTTAAAAAAGTAAAACATTCCACTAATAAATAAGCCAACAATTAAGAAGAAGGATAGATAGATGTATTCGCTAGGCGCAGTACCACCAACAAAACACCAGCGTACACCTTCTATTACGCCAGTCATAGGATTCAAATAAAAAACCAATTGATATTTTTCGGGGACAGCGGAGGCGGGATAAGCGATTGGTGTTGCGTACATTCCTAAACGTAATAGCAAAGGCGTAATCTGTGTGAAGTCTCGATAGCGAATGCTTAATGCACTTAGCCATATTCCAAATGCTAAACCCGAAAGCACTGCTATGGATAGAAAAATAGGCAGATAAATCAAATTAGGACTTAGAGGAAGCCCATAAATTAATATCAACAAGAAAATAATGACTAGCATCACTGCTAGGTCTATAAAGCCCGTTAGTGCCTTGGATAAAGGCAATATTAAACGAGGAAAATAGATTTTCTTAATCATTGCCTGTGCACCGATAATTGAAGTACTTGCCCCCGTCAACACATTAGCAAAGTAAACCCATCCACACATACCTGCGGTCGTGTAAATAATGTGAGGAATATCGGAATCGCCCGTTCCTACTTTAGCGATAGTACCAAATACAAAACTCAATAATAAAATTTGTAGTACTGGATTAACAACTGCCCACGCCAAACCCACAGCAGTTTGTGCATATCGCACTCGAATGTCGCGATAAGCCAACGTAAAAAGCAATTCTCTGTAAGCAAAAAGCTCTTTGAAGCGTTGTCGGAAGGAGAACTGTCCCGCTTCTATTACTATTTTAATAAGGCTTGTATATAAAAACCTGAATGATTCAGATAGTGTAGTGTAGAGGAGAGGAAATTTTAGCTTGGAGTCAAAGGGAAAAGACTTTTGAAGTTTTAAAGACTTCAAAAGTCTAATCTACGATGATTATTTATCTTCTAATTGTTCGACACGAACTTTCAATGCCTCGTTTTCTTTCTTCAACTCAATCATGTAAAGCGTCAATTCTTCCACTTTTTTCAATAAGTCGAAGCTCATTTTACCCAATTGAATACCATCTGCTTCAAATTCAGCAGCAGAAGGAATTTCTGGAAGGTGGCTGTTTTCATTAATATAAGCCTCGACCTCTTCCAAAGAGCGTAGATCGTAATCTTTTGCAAATACATAATCAGGTGCAGCTACTGTTGCTTGAACTTTTGCTTCTATTGTTTCTACACCATTCATATCAATCTTCGCATATACATCAGGGCTCCCTGTGGAAAAGAAACCGTTTGCACCTACAACAAAGGCTTCGGCACCAGTATTACCATTAGGATCCAACTCGATAGCAAGATTTGTTAATGAAGTAGATGGGCTTCCTGCGTTAGATACACTTAATACACCATAGGAGCCTCTTGCTCCAAGTCTCAATCTACCTGTATTATCTTGATCTGAGTTGTTCAATACATTGAAAAATGCTCTATCATCACCAGTACCAGGAGTTAACTGAAAAATAGTTCGTCCAGCACCAGTTTGAGCTTGAAGAATAAATTCTGCACCATTAGTATTTCCATCTACGGACAACTCTAAGGTGTTACTTCCATCACTAATAGTAGTGGGATCAAGTAAATTATCCGCAGTCTGCGCGTTAACAAACGCTACCATACCTAGTACAGCAAGCGTTAAAAAGAATAATTTTTTCATAATTTAAATATTAAGGTAAATAAAAATAAATAAGAAGTGAAAATTAAAAATCGGGCTAAATATACGAGGAAAGATTAAAATGTCCTAATCTCTTTGAGCAATCAGAGGAGAGACCGTCCATTTGGACTGTCAGAAGTCAGATAGTACACGTTCTGTAAGCATCTGACTTTTGACAGCGATAGCGGTCTGTCTTCTTACTTCTTTTCATGTAGCATAAAAATCCAAAATACCCTGTATAATATAGTCCTGCACTTCGGGTTTCATTTCGCTGTGGATAGGGAGCGAGAGAACTTCTTGACTGATTTGTTCAGTGTTGGGGAGTGCTTGGCGGTCTTGGAAATAGTGGGCGAAGGCTTTTTGGCGGTAGAGCGGCACAGGGTAATAAATCATGGAAGGAATATTGCGTTCTTGAAGAGAGGTTTTGAGCGCATCGCGTTGTCCATCGGCGACTTTTAGGGTGTATTGGTGGAAGACGTGGGTGGAGTTGGTTTGCCTTTTGGGAGGTTGTAGTTGAGGAATAGCAGCAAAGGCGGCATCGTATTTGGCGGCGACTTCTTGCCTTGAAGCATTGTATTTATCGAGTTGTTGCAGTTTGATGTGAAGGATAGCAGCTTGTAACGCATCGAGGCGCGAGTTCATCCCCAAACGATCATGGTAGTATTGCTTGGACTGTCCGTGGTTAGCAATCATTCTTATTTTGGCGGCGAGTGGGCTGTCATTGGTGAAGAGTGCGCCGCCGTCGCCGTAGCAGCCTAAGTTTTTGGAAGGGAAGAAGGAAGTCGTACCTATGTGTCCAATTGTGCCTGTTTTTTGTTGTTTGCCATTAGAGAAAGTATAAGTCGCGCCGATGGCTTGGGCGTTGTCTTCTATGACGTATAAGTTGTGCTTTTCTGCTAGTTCTATAATGCCTTCCATATCGGTACTTTGCCCAAAAAGGTGGACGGGGATGATGGCTTTGGTTTTGGAGGTAATGAACGGCTCAACCAGTTCCGCAGTCGTATTAAAAGTATCCGCATCCACATCTACCATCACAGGCGTGAGTCCTAGCAAACCAATCACTTCTGCCGTCGCCACATAGGTGAAGGAAGGTACAATCACTTCGTCGCCACGCTCCAAGTCCAATGCCATCAAAGCAATTTGTAGCGCATCGGTTCCATTCGCGCAAGGAATGACATGCAATACGTCTAAATATTGTTCCAATGCTTCTTGGAAGGCTTTCACTTTTGGTCCACCGATGTAGCGCGTAGAACTGATCACTTCTGCCACTGCGGCATCTATTTCGTCTTTGATACGAAGGTATTGCGGTAGGAGTTCTACCATTTGAATGTTGTGATTTGTCACTTATTTTGTTTTAGGATGGAAACGTAGCTTGCCTGTATGGGGATTAGACAGATGAAACGGATATTGGATGGATTTTTTTTGGACACGGATTTAACGGATTTCTTGTAGGTCGTGTACGGTTGCTTTTACTTGACGGTTTCCTTTGCTAGGAAGCTGTCAATTTTGCTTGGGTAAATGAGAGCCTCATGGGAAGTGACACCCTCAGACGAGAAGGATTAGAACACGGATTAGACAGAATGGATGGATTGGGGGAAGGATTTTGTATTTTGATAGCCTCAGAGAGGCGAACTGTGGGTAGCCAATGAATGGAATCGATAATCTAAGCTCCGTAGGTGCGGACTATAGCTTCGTCATAGTTCATACCTACGGCATTTAGAACATATCGAAACCAATAATGCTACCCATAGTTCATCCCTAGCGGGATTTTGAACTGCACAATTAATCTTCAAATCTTTGAAATGGAGACTTTGGTTAGAAAAGATTTGACTTCCTCGTCACTTACTTGGAAGTTGGGCATGTAAACCACCTCTTCTGAGTAATCTATACCTTTATAATAGGCCAATTGTTCTCTGAACAATCTTCCGTTGAAGCTGCCATCAAATAATTCGTAAGCTCTTTTGGAGACTTGTTGGATGGTTACATGCTCTTTGAATAGAAAGTATAAGTCCACATAATCTTTCCACTTAGCTCTTCGCCCTAAAGCAAAAGCCTTCATGGCTGCTAAATCTAGTAAATTGGGCATCTTAATAATACCATCAAAGCTTTCGGTTGCCACGACTGGATAAATATAGTTGAAGAAGGTCAGTTTGACATCATTGATGATGAGATGCATTTGGTCGTTATCTTCATGAATCAATCGCTGTACGGAGAATCCTTTTTTTCTTATCGTTGCTTTGATGCTCCCAATGTTGATTTTACCATCTGTAAAAAGATCAAAATCTATAGATTCTCGATGACCAATTTGAAGACCGATGGCAGTTTCTCCAACTAAATAGTAGCTTCTAATGAAGGATTTGATTAAGGGTAATAAATCGTGCCGATCTTGATTAAGAATGGAGGGGTACATGGTAGTCAAAGTATAGTGAGAAAAAATGTTGGGTGCTTTCGCGGTAGTTAATTCTAGGCTGCGAGATTTGCTTTCTGAAAATAGCGGCTACTTGCTCTACCCCAAAAGTTTGAAAAAGCCTCGAAACTTCGTATTCTGTACCCGAAGATAGAATAGCTTCCACAATGGCTTCATCAGATAAATTTTTCCTTTTATCTTTTGCTACCCACCAAATTAAGTGTCCTAAATCTTTTTTTATGGAAATTATTTTATCCGTTTTTGTATATTCCATAATTGACTAGAGTTACCATAAGTTACGTCTATTCGTAAAACATTTTTACAGTACGGCAAGTTTCATTTCTCTATTCTTTTGTAAGTAAAAGGCTTATGCACCTGAAAATCAAAATTCTTTGCGCCTTTGCGTGAAATTCAAAGTATCTAAGCTTCCAATCGCTTCAAATGTCACGCTGCCTTATTCAACAACTCCGGCGCAACTTTCATGTACATATCTTGTCCCAAAGTTTCTAGCTGCACGACCATTCGCTTACCATTTTCGGTTTCTACTAGCTTGCCTTTTAGTCCTGTCAATTGACCAGCGATGATTTCGACGCGATCGCCGACTTGGTAGCGCGTCGGCTCTATTTCGGTGACCATCCCCTCTCCTACTACGCGGCGCAGCACATCAATTTCCCGTTCGGGAATGGCAATCAAGTTCCGCCCAATTTTGACGTATTCTAAGACATGATCGGTCTCTAGCACACGAACATAATCGGCTTTGCTTACCTTAACGAAAATATAACAGCTTATCAATGGAATGTGATGCGTTTTGACTTTGCGCGTGTAGCGGCGCGTCACTGTTTGTAGTGGCAAATAGCTTTCTATACCTTTCTTTTGTAAGTTCTGCCACACGACTTTTTCGCATTTGAATTTGGTGTAAACTGCAAACCAGCGTGCTTCAGTGTCGTGTAAGTGATTTTCGTGCTTGCTTTTGGCAACGGCTGCCATAATATCTTGTGTTTTATGTGATAGTTAGGACGTAGAAATTTTGAATTTTGAAGGGACGAGTTTTGAGTGGGTTTTCACAAAGATAGTTGATCTTTTGTTTTTGCCAAAAGGCTTCGCCAACAATAAGTCGCAGTGGACTTAAAGGCAATTTTGCTTTTCGCCTAAAATGGTATTTTGGAATCAAGCGGAACAGTTTTTATCCCAATAGCTATCGTGAATAAAAATTGTTCCGTTTAGCCCTTGTGGACAGAGGGAAGTTCTTTAATTTTTTGAAAGAAATCAAACAGCTTCTCTCTGTCCGAAGAACCTATTCGACAGTCACAGACTTAGCTAAATTTCGAGGTTGGTCAACATTGCAGCCGCGCATGACGGCAACGTGGTACGACAACAATTGCAAAGGAATCGAAGAAACCAAGGGCGTGAAAATTTCATCTACTTCTGGAATTTCGATGACAAAATCTGCCATACGTTTGATTTGCTCATCACCTTTAGTAACAATGGCAATGACGAGTCCTTTTCTTGCTTTTACTTCTTGGATATTGCTGACGACTTTTTCGTAAGCACTTTTATTGGTAGCTAGTACAACTACGGGCATTAGTGCGTCAATTAGGGCAATTGGTCCGTGTTTCATTTCGGCTGCTGGATAGCCTTCTGCGTGGATGTAGGAGATTTCCTTGAGCTTTAAAGCACCTTCTAGTGCAACTGGAAAATTGAAGCCTCTACCTAAATAGAGCGCATTACTCGCATTACGAATTTGCTGCGCGATATAATGGATTTTGGAATCGTATTCCAGTACTTCTTCCACTTTTTGAGGAACTTTACTAAATTCTAGGATTAAGCGATGGTAGTCTGAATTGGAAAGTGTACCCTTTTTGTGACCTAAGTATAAAGCCATCAAAGTCAAGACAGTCAATTGTCCAGTGAAGGCTTTGGTGGAAGCCACTCCAATTTCCGGACCTGCGTGGATGTAAGAACCTGCATCTGCTAAACGCGCAATGGAAGAACCTACGACATTGACAACGCCATAGACAAATGCACCTTTTTCTTTGGCGAGTTGAATCGCGGCTAAAGTATCGGCAGTTTCTCCTGATTGAGAAATTGGAATGACAATATCTCGATTAGTAATAATTGGATTGCGGTAGCGGAACTCAGAAGCATATTCTACTTCTACGGGAATACGCGCAATGTCTTCTAGCAAATACTCTGCTACCAGACCTGCGTGCCAAGAAGTTCCACAAGCCACAAAAATGATACGATCCGCATGAAGGAATTTCTCTAAATTATCCACTAAACTTCCCAATTTCAGCCAGCCTTCGTCCTCGTTCAAACGACCGCGCATACAATCGGAAATGGTCTGTGGCTGTTGGAAAATTTCTTTGAGCATGAAGTAATCGTAGCCCTCTTTTTCCAACATTTCGATTTGCATATCCAAGTACTGGAACTTAGGCTTCTGCTCCACATTTTGAATATTCCGAATGCGAAAATCCCCATCTTTAGTGACGACTGCTACTTCCTCGTCGTTGAGGTAAACTACTTTTTTGGTGTATTCGATGATTGGCGTTGCATCGGAAGCGAGGAAGAATTCATCTTCACCAATGCCTACTACTAATGGGCTAGATTTTCGTGCAGCGACTAATTTGTTTGGTTCATCTTCATCAATTACAACAATAGCGTAAGCCCCAATTACCTTAGACAACGCAATTCTTACGGCTTCTTCGATAGGTAAATTATCCGCACGTTTAACTTCTCCTATCAAGTGCGCTAGTACTTCCGTGTCCGTATCGCTTTTGAACTCGTGACCCTGTTGGATTAATGCTTTTTTGAGCAGTTCGTAGTTTTCAATAATCCCGTTATGAACAATGGTCAAGCGAGAATCACTAGAACCATGTGGGTGAGCGTTTCGATCATTAGGCTCGCCGTGGGTTGCCCAGCGGGTATGACCAATACCAACGTGTCCATCTTTTTTGAAATCCTCAGCAAATTGGACTAATTCTTCGACTTTTCCTTTCTTTTTGTAAACGTTTAATTCACCATTAAGTAGAGCGACGCCTGCACTATCGTATCCACGATATTCTAGGCGTTGAAGTCCTTTAATTAATATAGGATAGGCTTGTTTTTGACCAATGTAGGCAACTATTCCACACATAATTTTGTGATTCTGTTTTTTAAACTTTTCGTTGAATGCCAGATTCTTTATTCAAAGGAGAAATTTTTATTTCATAAAAATTTCTCCCTCAGGGACTCTTGGGGAGAGCGATGTTTTTTAGATTTTTCGCGAAAGATCTAAAAAACATCGCTCTCCGAAAAGGCTCTGATGAAAACTGCAAGGAAAAGTTTATCTTTTCTTATAGTTTTCATTAGTTTATACTTTGACGTTAGATTTCTTCAAAACTCGCATCAAATATTTCCCATAACCACTCTTCAAAAGTGGCTGCGCAATTTTTTCTAATTGTTCTTCTCCGATGAAGCCCATTCGATAGGCAATTTCTTCAATACATCCAATTTTCAAACCTTGGCGATGCTCTATCACTCGAACAAATTCAGAGGCATCACTCAAGGAGTTGAAAGTTCCTGTATCCAACCACGCTGTTCCTCTGTCCATCACACCGACCGTCAATTCATCCATTAGTAAATAGGTTCTATTGACGTCAGTGATTTCGTATTCGCCTCTTGCAGATGGTTCTATATTTTTGGCAATATCTACGACTCGGTTGTCGTAAAAATATAAGCCAGGTACTGCATAATTCGACTTTGGCTTTTTTGGTTTTTCTTCTATTGAAAGTACTTTAAAGCCTCCATCAAATTCGACTACGCCATAGCGTTCAGGGTCGGAAACGGGATAAGCAAAAACCTTTGCCCCTTTTTCGATTTTACTACTTTCTAGCAATAGTTTATCTAAGCCTGAACCGTAGAAAATATTATCTCCTAGAATCAAAGCAGCACTATCGTTTCCAATGAACTTCTCTCCTATCACGAAGGCTTGCGCTAAACCATTTGGTATTTCTTGCACTGCATATTGAAAGTCACAACCCAATTGCGAACCGTCACCCAACAATCTTTGGAATTGCGCACTGTCTTCTGGTGTCGTAATGATGAGTACTTCCCGAATGCCCGCTTGCATCAGCGTGGATAGCGGATAGTAGATCATCGGTTTATCGTAAATCGGCATTAACTGCTTGGAAATGGCTTTAGTGATTGGATAAAGCCTTGTTCCAGAACCGCCTGCTAAGATTATTCCTTTCATTGTTTTAGTTTTGAGTTTTGAGGAATTGGAGTTTTGAGTTGTATGATTTTTTTAGACACGGATTAAATGGATCGAACACCCGCCTGACCACATTTAAATCTATATCAAAGTCGGACAGGGATTTTTTGTAGATCGTATGCGAGTTCTTTGTGTTTCAGATCAACAGTTCAACAAATAAACAGATCAACAAAAAATCACGCTTCCTGCAAATACTGCTGCTCGTAGTATTTTTGATACTCTCCTGACGTTACGCTTTCCAGCCATTCTTCGTTTTCTAAGTACCAATCTATGGTTTTGCTCAATCCTTCTTCAAATTGTAGCGAAGGCATCCAACCCAATTCTTCTTTTAATTTGGTGGCATCAATCGCGTAGCGCATATCGTGTCCTGCACGATCAGTGACGAAAGTGATGAGTTGTTCAGAACTTCCTGGCTCACGACCTAATTTTTCATCCATTTGCTGGCAAAGCACTTTGATTAAATCAATGTTTCGCCATTCGTTGTGTCCACCGATGTTGTAGGTTTCGCCTAGTTTTCCTTTGTGGAAGATTAGGTCAATTGCAGAGGCATGATCTTCCACAAATAACCAATCGCGCACGTTTACGCCTTTGCCGTAAACGGGTAGTGGTTTCTCGTGCTTGATATTGTTAATGAACAATGGAACAAGCTTTTCGGGAAATTGATAGCTACCATAATTGTTAGAGCAATTTGATAGTACTACTGGTAATTTGTAGGTATGATGGAAGGCACGAACCAAATGATCAGAACTTGCTTTGGATGCAGAATACGGACTACGCGGATCGTAAGCTGTACTTTCCAAAAAGAATCCTTCTTCTCCCAAAGAACCATAAACTTCATCTGTAGAAACATGATAGAATAATTTACCATCAAAATTTCCTTTCCAATGTTCTTTGGCTACTTGTAATAGCGTCGCTGTTCCAACTACATTGGTTTTGATGAAAATCAATGGGTCACTAATCGAGCGATCTACGTGAGATTCTGCCGCTAAGTGAATGACGCCATCAAAATTGTATTTTTGAAACAAGGCACGCATCTCTTCCAAATCAGTAATGTCTCCTCGTTCAAAACTATAATTAGCCGCCGCTTCTATATCTTTTATGTTCTCCAAGTTTCCTGCATAGGTCAATTTATCCAAATTCACAATATGGTAATCTGGATATTGCCGCACCATACGTCTAACTACGTGTGAACCTATGAAACCTGCGCCACCTGTTATTAGAATCTTCATTTATTGTTGATTTGTTTAGTTTGCTTATTTGTTTATCTGAGTCGAATCAACAGTTCAACAAATAAACAGACTCGCCTGACTGCGCGAGCGTGGAGGTCAACACTAGATTATCATTCCCGCTCCAACCGTATTATTCGATGCTTCATCAATCAAAATGACACTTCCTGTGATGCGATTTTTGCGATATTCATCCACAAAAAGTGGCTTAGTTGTGCGCAATTTAACGCGCGCAATGTCATTCATTTTGATAGTTTTATCCTCTAAATCGCGATGTAGAGTATTGATATCCAGTTTGTATTGAATTTCTTTTACTACACATCTTGCTTCTTGCGTCGTATGCATAATGGAATATTTTCCATTTTGCTGAATGGGTTTGTTATCAAACCAGCAAATCATCAAGTCTAAATCTTGCGTTGCTTCTGGCTGATTATTAGTACGTACAATCATATCACCGCGACTCAAATCATAATCATCTTCAATCAATACGGTAACCGACATTGGAGGAAAAGCTTCTTCAAGTTCTCCATCGTAGGTATCAATTTTCGCAATTTTGGTCGTGAAACCAGAAGGCAATAACATCACTTCATCTCCTTTTTTCATCACGCCACCTGCAATGCGACCTGCGTATCCACGATAATCGTGGTACTCATCATTGTACGGGCGAACGACGTATTGAATTGGGAAGCGCACGTCAATTAAGTTGTGGTCGCTACCAATGTGTACGTTCTCCAAGTAGTACATCAAAGTTGGTCCATCGTACCACTTTGTTTTATCGGAGCGCGTGACAACATTATCGCCTTTCAATGCAGAAATTGGAATAAAATGTACGTCCACTACATCCAATTTGGAGGCAAAACCTTCAAATTCTTCTTTGATTTCTTCGTACACCTCTTCGCTGTAATCCACCAAATCCATCTTGTTGACGCAAACCACTAAGTGTGGAATTTGCAACAAAGACGCAATGATCGCATGACGACGCGTTTGTTCCGCCACGCCATTTCGAGCATCTACTAATATTAATGCAACGTTTGCTGTGGAAGCACCCGTCACCATATTTCGAGTGTATTGAATGTGACCAGGTGTGTCTGCAATAATAAATTTACGCTTGGGTGTTGCGAAGTAACGGTAAGCAACATCAATCGTGATTCCTTGCTCGCGCTCAGACTTTAGACCATCTGTCAATAGAGCCAAGTTTACGCCTTCTTCTCCACGCTTTTCGCTAGTCGCTTTGATTAGCTCGTATTGATCTTCAAATATTGATTTGCTATCGTATAGCAAGCGTCCGATTAGCGTACTTTTTCCATCGTCCACGCTGCCTGCTGTGGTAAAGCGGAGTAGTTCAGTTGATTGTTCTAACATCTTTATTTTGAGTATAAGTAAGGTTCAGTAAATGAGTGCCTATGTAGGATTGAACCACTAAGGCACTAAGAAAAGTGAGGTATGAAATATCAACCCTTGATACTTTATACCAAATCTAACTCCCTAAGGAAATTAATACTAAAAGTATCCTTTCTTCTTTCTATCCTCCATCGCTGTTTCTGAACGTTTATCGTCCGATCTCCCTCCACGTTCAGTCGTTCTAGTTGTCGAAACTTCCTGAATAATCGCTTCTAGCGTATCTGCATCTGATTCCCAAACACCTGTACAGGTCATATCGCCCATGGTACGGCAACGCACCATCATTTCTACGATTTCCTCTTCTGGACGAAGGGTCAAAAATTCGTTTTCTGCTAAAAGAATACCATCTCTGCGGAAGACTCTACGCTTGTGTGCGTAGTAAACACTTGGTAATGGCACATTTTCCATTGCTAGATACTGCCAGACATCCAATTCTGTCCAGTTACTGATTGGGAAGACACGGAAGTGTTCACCGAAGTGTTTTTTGCTGTTGAAGAGATTCCACAGCTCTGGTCGCTGATTTTTTGGATCCCATTGTCCAAACTCATCGCGGTGGGAGAAGAAACGCTCTTTTGCTCTTGCTTTTTCCTCGTCACGTCTTGCACCACCTAGAGCCGCATCATATTTTCCTTTCTCCAAAGTTTCCAGTAATACTGGAATTTGCAGACTATTTCGGCTCGCATTGTAGCCTTTTTCTTCTACTAATCTTCCTTCGTCAATAAATTGCTGCACATCGCCCACGATCAACTTTACCCCCAAACGCTCCACTAGTTCATCGCGAAAAGTGATCGCTTCTGGAAAATTGTGTCCTGTGTCAACGTGCAATAATGGAAAAGGAATTTTGGCAGGATGAAAGGCTTTCATTGCCAAATGCGTCATCAAGATGGAATCTTTTCCACCTGAAAACATCAAAACTGGGTTTTCGAATTGTGCAGCGACTTCGCGTAGAATGAAAATGGATTCTGATTCTAGTTCGCGTAAGTGATCTACGTTATAGCTCGCGCTCTTGCTTGCCATTTTTTGCTCTACTGCTGCTGCTGTACCGTTAGGATTTGTCATTCGTAACGTTATTGTGTGTTGTTTTTGCTATTATGGTTTTAGAGAAAGGCTTTGTTTAGAAAAATTTTATTTCATAAAATTTTTCTAAACACCTCTTGGACAGAGAGAAAAAATAAAAATTTTCAATTTTTCTTTTTTCTCTCTGTCCGAAGAAACAGTTGAAATTTTTCATAGAAAAATTTCAACTGCATAGAAAAGAACACGGTCATGGGAAATAACCGCCTCCTGTTCTAATAGGTAATTGTTGGTAAAATATATTCATACAGCTGATTGACAGATTCTTCAATTGTCAGATCAGCGGTTTTGATTTCAAATGCTGGATTTTCGGGAGCTTCGTAGGGAGAATCAATACCTGTAAAGCCTTTGATTTCTCCTTTTCTGGCTTTTTTATAAAGCCCTTTGACATCTCTTTGCTCACAGACTTCAAGGGGTGTATTGATGAAAATTTCTACAAAATCTGCTTCACCAACGATCTCGCGCGCATAGTTTCTGATTTCTATGGTTGGGCTTACGAAGGAATTTAGAGTAATGATACCTGAATTGAGGTATAATTTTGCAATTTCTGCGATACGGCGGATGTTTTCTTGGCGATCTTCTAGGCTAAATCCTAAATTATTATTGATGCCTGATCGAATATTATCGCCATCCAAAACCTGAGCAAAGAAGCCTTTATTATGCAAGCGTCGCTCTAGTGCTTCTGCAATCGTGCTTTTACCTGAACCTGATAAACCTGTGAACCACAGAACTTTAGCGCGTTGAGTCAAGCGCTGTTCTCGATCTTCACGCTTTAATAGGCGATCAAATATTGGATGTATGTTTTCTGTTTTGTTCAAGAAAATCTAGCTTTTAGACGTTTATATAGTTTTCGTACTTGTCCTAATTTCACTCTCAACCAAATCTTTTCGTGGTAAAAATATAGGATACTTTTGGTCAATAATTCAGTTATCGAAATAACTAAAGCGACTGTCGCCATTTTTCCACTTATATCTGCATCCCCTGTTTCACTGTGCTGGTCAAAAATGAAGTAAGCGATCAGAAAGGTCATCGTCGTTGCAAAAATTCTCCAAGAAATGGTCTTGTAGAGAATTTCTTTATTGCTCACTTGATGATCTCTCCAAATAAATTGCCATGCGCGTTCGTGCACGTAGTAAATCAACAGTTTCAAAGGAGTTTCAATCAACATAATCCATCACGACTCCTCAAATCGCGGCTCGCCAAAGATTATCCAAGTGACGACTAAGGCAACTAGAAAGGTATCCAACATCGCTACTGCTCGCCAAGAAAGACCTTTTAATAGAGACCTTAGTCGCGACTCCTTGTGATAAGTTTGAGCCATATTATCTACAGATATATATTCTTTCACATTTAAAAACTTTTTGGGAAATTTTTATGAAATAAAAATTTCCCAAAATTCCTGTGGAGGGAGATGTGTTTTCAAAAATTGAAAATTTTTGAAATCTCATCTCCCTCCAAAAGAGCTCTTAAATTTTTTCTCTGAAAAAATTTAGAGAATTTAATAGTGAAATCTATACTATGCTTCTTGCTGTGCCAGTTCTTCTACTTGCACAATATTGCGTCCGATGCTTTGATAGTAGAATCCTAAATCGTCCATTTTATCCAAATCGTACAGATTACGACCATCAAAAACGATTGGTTGCTTCAACAATTTTTTCATAACCTCAAAACTCGGTGTACGGAATACACTCCACTCGGTAATGATGGCTAAAGCATCTGCATCGACTAAGGCTTCGTATTGATCTTCTACAAATTGAATTCGATCACCAAATATTTCTTTTACATTTTCCATTGCCTCTGGGTCGAATGCTTTCACTTTCGCACCCGCTTCTAGCAAACCTTCAATGATGTATAGTGCTGGTGCTTCGCGAATATCATCCGTATTCGGTTTGAAGGCTAAACCCCAAATTCCAATCGTCTTTCCGCTCAAATCTGCACCTAATCTTTCTTTGATTTTGTGCACCAAGACCGTCTTCTGGATTTGATTCACATTCATTACGGACTTCAAGATTTTGAAATCGTAAGTGAAGTCTTCCGCCGTTTTTGCTAGTGCTTGCACATCTTTTGGGAAACAACTTCCACCATAACCCACTCCTGGAAACAAGAAACGCTTTCCAATACGTCCATCACTTCCCATTCCCATTCTTACATTATCTACATCTGCGCCTACTTTCTCACATAAATTCGCAATTTCATTCATAAAAGAAATACGCGTCGCGAGGTAAGAATTTGCTGCATATTTGGTCATTTCCGCAGAACGCTCGTCCATGAAGTAGATTGGATTTCCTTGGCGAACGAATGGACGATATAACTGATCCATCAAGTCGCGCGCCTTATCTGAACTCGTCCCAATTACTACACGATCTGGCTTCATAAAGTCATCTACGGCTACACCTTCGCGCAAAAATTCAGGATTGGAAACCACATCGAACAAGTCAGTAGATAAATGTTCTGCCAATACGGCATGAACTTTTTCTGCTGTCCCAACAGGTACTGTACTTTTATCTACAATCACTTTATAGTCTTCAATCAAGAAACTCAATTGATTCGCTACCTTTAATATGTAGGACAAATCTGCAGAGCCATCCTCACCAGGAGGTGTTGGCAATGCTAAAAAAATGATTTGTGCTTCTTTGATGGCTTCTGCTAAATCCGTAGTGAAGTGCAAACGACCTTGGCGTGTATTTCTCTCAAAGAGTAATTCCAAGCCAGGCTCAAAAATTGGCACTTCGCCATTACGCATTCTATTAACTTTGTTTTCATCTATATCTACACAGATGACGTTGTTGCCTGTTTCCGCAAAACAAGTACCCGTCACTAAACCAACATATCCTGTTCCGACGACTGCTATTTGCATATGATTGTAAATTTTGAGAAATATGAAATCTTAATTTTACTCGGTTTATAAGGAAAGCGCGAAGAAAAAGAATTATTCTCTACTTCGCGTATTATATATTCAAATTATTTTAGTATCTAATCGGCTGTCCAAAGCAATAGAGGCGATGGTGTAAAAGTACACATCAGTTCATCCGACCACTCTTCGGAAGTGTAGATGACGTAACGAACTTTGCGACTAATCATTGCTTCTACTTTGTCTATTAGTCTCAGGAGGTAGAATTTATCTACATCACCCACAAAGATTAAATCTATCACGCTGCTATTCAATCCTTCCGCAAATTTGCCAGATAGATACACTTTCTCCACTTCACCCAAACGCTCTACCACGTCTTGAATGATTTTATCCAAGCCCACGTGTTTCATCACAATATTATGAACTTCTCCGAAAAGTGGATGGGTAGGATTTGCCTTAAACATCTTCTTATTGCCATTCATAAAGGAAGACAGCATTCCCGACTTTTCTAAACGATTGAGTTCAAGACGAATGGCATTGGAGGATTCTCCAAACTCTCCTTCTAAGCTACGAAGGTAGGCAGTCATGTTGCGGTTCAAAAAGAACTTAACCAGCAACTTGATTCTTGTCTTTGAAGATATTAATGTCTCTATCATTTACTCAAAATTACGCAACAAAACTACTCAATATTTGACATTAGACAAGTATATATGTGTTAAAATTTTTATATGGACACTTGTAAAGCAACCACATTATCTACAAAAACGCTTAAAACGAAGGGCTTAGCTATTATTTATGAGATAAAATTTTACTCAAAATTTATTTATGAAATTTTATTTTAAT
>JBCDFY010000171.1:0-15941 GCA_039176995.1 Bacteroidota bacterium | reverse complement strand
GCAATTCGCTCTCGATAGGTGGTTCTAAATTCCTGAATCAACTCTTTTGCTAGTTTCCTTGCGCCAATTTGATACAAATGCGCGAGCTTTTCGCGCACTCTCACCGCAGGTTTCCGACCAATATGATGTTCTAAATATTCTCGCAGCAGTTGTTGGTACAATTCTTTTACTTCGTGCTCTTTTTCCTGCATTAAAACTTCATCAAATTGCTGCAAAATATCTAACGAACGGAGTTTCTGGACGTATTCTAAAAGCTCCTTATAATATTTTTCTTCTGCGTAAATGCTAGCAATCAAATCGCGCTGAGCCAAAGAGTAAGGCGCACTTTTGATTTGTTTGAGTAGGTTTTCTAATTTCTCTTTCCAGTCGCCAGCATAAGCCTTCTTTAGTTTTTCAAAGTACTGCAATTGGTAAGTCGCCAGCAAGCGACTTTGAGCATATTGCGCTAAAGTTTCTATATCGTTTTCTTGTTCTGCGATGCGAATTATAATTTCCTCAAGCGGTGCAATCGTGCGCTTTGCTTGAGCTTGTTCTAAGCCTTTTTGAGTCAAGGATTTTGCTTGCTTCCAATCTTCTTTTTTTAGGGCTTGGCGAATGACAAAAAGGAGCAATTGTGGATTTTGTAGATTATTTTTTACGATGTCATCAATAGCTGCTTCATTGCCTAATTTTTCCAATAATCCAATTCGATTAATCAGCAAACGCGTATAATTTTCATCAGAATACTGCATTTGGAAAGAGAACTCTGTCAGTAGGTCTAGTAGTTCTTCTTCTTTGTTCAGTTTTTCCGCAAGCGTGCGCTGCAAACGATAAAATTGTGGAACAACTTCATTGATGCGATAAGTGATTCGAGTAAATTCCTGCTTGACGTATTCCCAAAGTTGTTCAAGCAAATCAGGCGGAATTGGTTTTTCCAGCAACTGCTGCAAAAGTTTAAAACTTCGATTGATTTGGTTTCTCAACTCCGCAGAGCGATCCACTTTCCTTAAAATAGAAGTGAATTTTTCAATGACGCTCTGTGCGATATATGCTACTGAAGTGTAATGCGACTGCACCAGTGCCAAATCCGCTTGCTGGAACAATTCATCTGATATTTTTAGCAACTTTTGCGTGCCACGATAACTAATGTTTCTGTCTTTTTTGCGAGCAGCTTTAATCGTATCGTCTAAGATTTGAATGTACTTTGCTTTATCATCCGAAAATTCTACTACTCCTATAAAACGCGCTTTGAGTGCGAGCGCAAAGTTTCGATCTCTCGCAGCGTAGTCTTGCACAAAACGATGCAAGGCTGCCTCGTCAATTTCCTTTAAAATGCTACGTGTGGTGAGCCGATTTTCTGTTTTTTGTGTTTTCTTTCGGGCTTTAGAAATAGTAGTTTTAGGCTTTTCATTCACCTTTTTCCGAAGCAAAAACAGCGTAGCAACGATGTGTTCACACATTCCTTTTTGCCGATAGGTCGCGCACTCGCAAGTGACCGCTTCTACCTTCTTGGAAGTTGCTTTTACCTCTACTTCCAAACCAGCCACTCTTGCAATCCACAGGTTCTTTTCTACCATTTGCATCTTCCCCACTGCATTTTGCTCAAAGAGCTCTTCTCCTTGCACTAAGGCAGCTTCATCCACGTTTTGTTCTAGTACGTCTAGTGAAAAACTCATATATATCGTTCTGGAATATGAAAAATGAACGTCAGATTTTTTCGTTGTTTGATGCAAAATTTTTCAAAACCTTAAAAGTAAGGATTAATTCCAACACGAATTGCACTTAGCCATCGGATTTCGAGCTTTTCCGAATTTGACAAATGATATTAAAATCTCTAATTTGAAATTAAATTGTTAAAATATCCTGAATATCAAAAGATTATCCGTTTCGGCGGGAGCGTTTCCAAGGAATTAATCGTTATGCATTATAGAACTATCCAAACTAAAATTTTTAAAATTAGTCATGAAAAAAGTCGTTAAGAGACCTGTTGTGGTATCTACCGTTTCTACTGCGGTAGCTCTGGGAGTAGGAGTAGCAGCAATGTTCGTGGGTCGTCGTGTGAAGCAAGAGCCACCCACCGCCGAATTACATCCGTACCCAAAAGTAGAACAGCAAACTTCCCGGATTTTCGCCAAAGAGATTTATGGTGATGATAATGATTTGGGGTATTGTTAAATCCTTTTCCGATTAAATGAAAAAACGAAGCCACACTTTCCTTAGAGAGTGTGGCTTTATTAATTTATGTTCTGTGGTGTAGAGAGATTTTTACACCACAAGTCACACCTTTATATGAGATGAGAGATGATAAAAGTTCTGATCCCTGCTCCTTTTAAATCATGGCGGCATCAGCCTGAGGCAGACGTGGTCGAACCGCCATGATTTGATCAAGGTTCCTCAAGGGTAAAAATGGCTAAAAAGCCATTTTTACCCTTGAGGAACCTTGATGGATTTGGATGGACTCGACGTCCATTCAAATCCAAAATAAGTTGCTCTCAGCAAATATTTTTAGCGTTTGTTCAATTTATTATATATGGGTAGGTTTGTCAAGTTTAGTACACTTGACAAATCTCGATTAACGTTCTCCCAACTGCTGCTCAAATTGATTCAAACCACATTCCAAAAAGGCTTGATATTCATCTTTGTCGGGCGTATAGGCAACTGGTTTATTCAATACCTTTCCATCAGGCGAAAGCAAGACATAATAAGGCTGCGATTGACGATCAAATTGAACCGCTTGAAAATCCGCCCATTTGTTACCAACAGTTCTTCGCGTGCTATTATCGAAAGGCGAAGCATAGGGTTGATCTAATTTCTTGCGATCATCTACATAAAGCGATACTAAAACATAATCATCGCGAATTAATTCTAAGACGCCATCTTCGCCCCAAACATTGTCTTCCATTTTGCGGCAATTCACACAGCCATGTCCTGTGAAGTCAAGCAAGACAGGCTTATTTTGTTTTTTCGCTTCCGCTAATCCTTCTTCAAAGTCCTTATAGCAATCTACATTCAAAGGACAATCATTTTCATAGATATAACTATGTCCAGCAGGTGGCGCAATACCACTCACTAAAGCAGGCGTCGTAAAGGTTTTTGCGACGTCGCTATATCGAAAGCCGGAAGCTAGATAAACCGTAAGTGCTAAAAATCCCACACTCATAATGCTTTTGAGATTCGTGCGAACAGGTTTGGTATAATTGACTGGAAATTTAAGCATTCCCATGAAATACAATACCAAGCCCAAACTACACAATACCCAAATCGCTAAAAATGCTTCGTAAGGTAAAATTTTCCAACCCATCGTCAAATCAGCAACGGACAAGAATTTCAATGCCAATGCCAATTCCACAAAACCCAAAGTCACTTTCACATCACTCATCCAACCTCCCGATTTTGGCAGAGAATTCAACCAACTTGGGAAGGCAGCAAAGAGCGCAAAGGGCAAAGCCAAAGCGACCGAAAAGCCCAGCATTCCTACAAGCGGTCCAACTGGAATACGTCCTAATATAGTTGATCCGCCACCCGTTGCAGTTTCTACCAAAAGTGTCCCGATTATTGGTCCTGTACAAGAAAAAGAAACCAAAGACAAGGTAAATGCCATGAAAAAGATGCCAATCAAACCACCTTTATCGGACATACTTTCTGCTCTATTTGCCCAAGAACTTGGCAGCGTGATTTCAAATAATCCAAAGAAAGAAAGCGCGAAAATGATGAAAAGTAGTGCAAAGAAAATATTGAAAGCAGCATCTGTCGAGAGTAAATTCAGTGCATCTGCTCCGAAAATTCCTGTAATCAACATTCCTAAAGCGACATAAATCACGATAATCGAAACACCATATAATATAGCATTGCGAATACCGCTTGCTTTGTCTTCACTGCTTTTGGTAAAGAATCCAACCGTCAGTGGAATCATTGGAAAAACGCAGGGCGTCAATAATGCCAGCAATCCACCTAAAAATCCAGCTACGAAAATCCAACCCAAACTAGACTGCTCATCTATTGAATTGGTTGTCGTCCCACATTCTACTGCCGTTCCAGCTTTATCCAATTGAACATCTGCCAAAGGATAAGCTACTAAGTTTGCCTCCTTGGGAACTTCTACTGCTGCTGCTAAGTCCGACAAAGCAAATTTGAAATCTACATCCGTTGGTGGCAAACATTGCTCATCATCACAAGTCATAAAAGTCAAATAGCCCACAATTGGCTGATTTGGATCGTTGACTTTCACATTTTGCGTAAAATAAGCTGGACCTTTAATAAACTTAGCTACCTCAATTCCAAATACTGGATCCAGTCCCCTCTTGATCTTTCCTTTTTCTTCTGCTTTTCCTACCAACTCATAATGTTCCCCCGTCGTGAACTCAAAAGTAGTAGGTATTGGCCCGTCTCCCTCAATGAATTGCGAGTACAATGTCCAACCTTCTTCAATCTCCGCGGTGAACTTTAGATTGTATTCTACATCACTGACCTTTTCTGCCTTCCAAGTCCATTGTACAGGATTTTCGGCATTGGCGAATGCAAGTTGTGCAATCACAAATACAAGTAATGAAAGTATGATTTTTTTCATCTGTCTTTAAAAAATACTTGGCATCTTTTTGTCATGAAATCATGGAGATTTTTAAAATCTCCATGATTTGAAACTAAAGCGCCCTAGTGGTCTAAAATACTATAAGCTAATCTCAAAATCTACATCTGTAGGTGGCAAACATTGCTCATCATTGCAAGTCATATAAGTCAAATAACCACTGATGGACTTTGTGCCACTCTTCACCTTTACTTTCTGCGTAAAGGTGACCGTTTTTCCAAACTTAATCAAATTCATACCGAAGATTTCGTCATAACCTTCTTTTTTGTAGCCTTCTTCCGTTCCCTTACCAATCAATTCTACGCCTTCGATCTCGAAAGTTGTAGGTACTGGACCGTCGTCTCCTAAAAATTGAGAATAGATGTACCAGCCACCTTCTACTTCAGCAGTAAAGATTACTTCAAATTCATTGCCACTTATCTTTTTGACTTCATAAGACCAATCGACGACGCTGTTCTGGGAAATTGCTGCGAAAGAAATACATAAGAATGCGAGGCAGCTCAAGAATGATTTATACATATTTTAATGATTAGATTTAGAAGTTTTGATCGTAGATTCAGTATTCTTATTTAATCAAGATATTCTCAAACAGGAATATTTGAGCTACGATTTCTGCAAAAATACGCTCGCCTCCTAGTTTTGATTGCAAAAAGCCTGTTAATAAGAAAAAATTAACAGCTATTGGAAAGAATCCAACCTCTGATCTTTGTCTTTCTGTTTTAGTTTCCTTGAAAAGCAATTTGCTCAACCAAAGCTGAAACTCACACATTTTTATTCACGTATTACCCAAAAAGGCACAGCATTCTCGCCAAATCTTAGCTATATTCGCATTTGCAAAAAACATAATATGTTACGCCATTATATTCTACTCCTTTGTTGTTTATTCACTCTTGGACTCAGCGCACAAAGCACGGCTGACTTGGAAAAGCAGTTGACCAATGCTACCACTGACAGCGATAAATTAAGTCTCCATTATCAGTTAGCAGAATTGTATTTAAGCCATGGTAATGAAGAAAAATCCATTGATCATTCTGAAAAAGTAATTGCACTAGCAAAAACAACTGGTGAGAAGACTTTGCTGGTAAGTGCTTATCTGCTCAATGGAAATGCCTACTATAAAGATCGGGAATATCGAAAAGCAGCTGCGAAATATCGCAATGGTTTGGATTACGCAAAATCTGCTGGAGAGATTGAGTTGGCAATTGAAAGTTATTTGGAATTGATTCAGACGACTAAACGATTGCGCGATGATAAAAAAGCGGCGCGTCTAGCAGAAGAGTCATTGACTTATTTGAAGCAAAATTCTAATTATAAAAAGCTGAAAGGTAGAGAGGTAAGTTCCAGAAACGAAGTCGCAAAAATAGAGCGTGAGCGAGCGGCATTGAAAAAGGAAAAATCAGAGTTGGAAAATCAGATCAATAGTCTGCGTTCCAATCAAGCACAATTGTCGAATGATAACTCAAGATTGAGTCAACAAAATACTAGTCTCAATCGTCGTCAAAAAGAATTAGCGGAAGAAAAAGCGGCTGTCGAAGAAGAAAAGGCAGCGGCAGAAGAGCAAGTGAGTAAGCAACAAGAAGACATTGATAAAATGTCTGCTCGACAAGCTAAAATCGAATTGGCAGCAAAAGTCAAGGAAAAGATCATTGATTCTTTAGAGCATAAACGCGAAATAGACGCGATGCAGTTAGAAAATAAAGAAGTTTCGCTGCAAAATGCAAGATTACGATTGAGTAGAAGTCGATACGTTGGTGGCGTCATCGTGAGTTTATTATTGCTGGTTGGACTTCTAGCGCGCTTGTTTTACAATAGATATAAGACCAAGAAAACGGCTAATGAACTCCTAGAAGAAAAGAACAAAACCATCGCCGAAGAGCGTGAGCGTTCAGATGAATTGCTACTCAATATTTTACCTGCTAATATCGCAGATGAACTCAAAACAACGGGACGTGCCAAGGCGCGAAAGTTCCCAGAAGTGACGGTTATGTTCGCTGACTTCCGCAACTTCACTAAAATGTCCGAAGTCCTTACTCCGGAACAACTGGTGCGCGAGATAGACGAATGCTTCAAAGCCTTCGATATGATTATTTCGCAATATCCTGATATTGAAAAAATTAAGACCATCGGCGATGCTTATATGTGCGCCAGCGGGTTGTCTGATCGAAAAACGTTGCCTAGCGACATCGTTCAAGCAGCACTGGAATTTCAAGAATATTTAGACGATATCAAACGCACAAAGCGCAGCCAGGGCTTGCCTTATTTTGAAGCTAGAATTGGTCTACATACTGGTCCAGTCGTGGCAGGCGTGGTTGGCAGTCGAAAGTTTGCCTACGATATTTGGGGCGACACGGTGAATACTGCTGCTCGTATGGAACAAAAATGTGAAGTAGGGCAAGTTAATATTTCTCAAAGTACTTACACGCGCATCAAGTATCAATTTGAGTGTCAATATCGCGGACGCATAGAAGCAAAGAATAAGGGAATGATCGAGATGTATTATGTCTTGAAAACGGTTGGGAGTGGGGCTAAGGTGATGGAGTACTGATCTTATCTTAATAAATTATATCCACAGACGAGTTGCAATGTACTAATGTACTACCTATGAATCTTTTGAGATTTTTTGATAAAATATTGTTGTAATCAAATCTTTAGAAGCAAAATTGGAGTTTTAAACGTGAATTCGTCCACTTCAATTATTGGAATGCAAGTAGTTATATACAGTAGAATCTTGAAAGACAAGGATATTCCTTTTGTAAAAATGGTATTTGACTGTTTGCAAGAGGCAGGCATCAACATATTTGTACATACGCCTTATTTGGAACAACTCATCGGTAAAGTTACTTTCAAAAAAGATGTTGGCTCTTTTGATGATTACATAGATTTTTCTGTCAAGAAGATAGACTTCGTCATTACGCTGGGTGGCGATGGTACGATTCTGAATGCACTTACCTTAGTGAAAGATACTGAAGTTCCTATCTTAGGGATTAATTTGGGAAGATTAGGTTTTCTAGCGAGTGTAGAGAAGAGCAAAATTGAAGAAACTATTGACTTAATGCAGCGAGAGTTGTATAAAATTGACGAACGACGACTGTTGTATTTGGAAACCAACAAACCGCTTTTTGGAGGTATTAATTTTGCACTCAATGATTGCACTATTTTGAAGCGCGATACTTCCTCTATGATTACGATTCATACTTATACAAACGGCTCTTACTTGAATTCCTACTGGGCAGACGGGCTCATCATCTCTACACCAACGGGTTCGACAGGCTATTCTTTAAGTTGCGGAGGACCAATCATTTTTCCACAATCTGGCAATTTCGTCATCACGCCCGTTGCACCTCACAATATGAATGTTCGTCCCATCGTCATTTCCGATAATTCCATTATCTCTTTTGAAGTGGAGGGTCGTGCTGATAATTTTCTCTGTACCTTAGATTCGCGCTTCGAAATGATTGATTCTTCCTTTCAACTTGCCGTTCGTAAGTGTGATTTTTCTGTCAAATTAGTGCGCTTCTCGGAGACTGGATTTTTATCCACCTTGAGAGAAAAATTGGCTTGGGGAATGGATCAGCGCAATCATTAACAAAGTTCTAAATTGATTTAAGATAAAAAAACGTTCGCCAAAAACTAATCAGGTCTTACCGAGCACTCAATCAATCGTCATATTAAAGATATATTTACTATATTTGAATATGTTTATGTTGCAAAACTAATTAGGGTCGGAATACATCCTTCTCTTGTTAGTATTTTGTTAAACCAAACATTTGAAGAATTTAAGTACAACTATTCTCCATTTGAGGAGTATAAGATTGTGGCTTATTCTTCGTTTAATTCTATATTTACGTTTACATACCAAATTTACCAATCTCAAGAAAGCAGAACTTTAAGAATTGTAAGATGGTCACACAAGTGTGGTCATTGAACTCAAACAAAATATAAAGATGAAGTTGAAAAAACCGTTATTCTTTTCCGTAGTTCTTGTGGGCATATTAGGCATACTAGCATTTTTACCTCAGATTGATTCCGCAGAAAAAGAAGCTCTGCTGATGCGAACCATTCTGGGCATTTCCGATAACTACCATTTTGATCCTCAAGGCATTGATGATGAATTTTCTCGAAAAGTGTACGATCTTTACTTAGAGCGCGTTGATCGAGGGCATCGTTGGTTGACGCAAGAAGACATCAAAAAACTGGAAGTTTACAAGAATGAAATAGACGATGAAGCGCTTACTGGAAGTTTTGATTTCTTGGATGTTTCTGTTGAATTATTGGAAAAAGGGGTAGCAAAAACTAAAACTTACTACAAGGAAATATTAGCAGAGCCTTTCAACTATAAAATTCCAGAAAATATAGAGTTGGACAGCGATAAGAATGAATTTGCTGCCAATGACGAAGAACTAAAAGAGGCATGGCGCAAGAACCTGAAATACGAAGTGATGACGCGCTATTTGGATAGATTGGAGGCGCAGAAAAAAGCGAAAGAAGGCGATGAATTGAAAGACAAAAGTAAGGAAGACTTAATGAAAGAGTCCACTGAAAAAGTCTTGAAACTTTATGATGATTGGTACGACCGCATGGAAAAACTGCGCCGAACAGATCGTTTGACGACTTACTTAAATTGTATCACTAATATCTTTGATCCGCATACAGGATACTTCGAACCCATTCAAAAAGAAAATTTCGATATAGAATTCAAAGGAAAACTAGAGGGAATCGGAGCGCGTTTGATGGCATCGGATGAATTCACTAAGGTGAGCAGTATCGTAGTTGGTGGACCAGCTTGGAAGGCAGGAGATTTGGAAGAAGAGGATTTAATTATGAAAGTTGCTCAAGGAGATGAGGAAGAAGTGGTAGATATCAAAGGGATGCGCACGGATGATGTAGTTCAATTAATTCGAGGAAAAAAGGGAACAAAGGTTCGATTGACGATTAAGAAGCCTGATGGAACGATCAAAGAGATTGAAATCATTCGTGATGTCGTAGTTATAGAAGCACGTTTTGCTAAATCCTTATTATTAGAAACGGAGGAAGAAACCAAAGTTGGCTACGTTCACTTGCCTGGTTTCTACGCAGATTTCCAAGATAGAAACGGTCGTTTTTCTGCGACAGATATGGAAAAAGAAATCAATAAGCTGAAAAAAGACAAAGTGGAAGGCATCATTTTGGATTTGAGAAGCAATCCAGGTGGTTCTTTGGAAGAAGTGCGCAAAATGGCGGGTTTCTTCATTGAGGATGGTCCAGTCGTGCAAGTGAAGTCTAGAGAAACAAGACCCGAAGTATTAAGAGATGTGGATAAGAAAGTGCAATATGATGGGCCATTGGTAGTACTTGTCAATTCTTTTAGTGCTTCTGCTTCTGAAATTTTGGCAGCAGCATTGCAAGACTACGGTCGCGCAGTTATCGTTGGGAGTAACTCTACTTATGGAAAAGGAACAGTTCAGCGATTTATTGATCTGGATCGCTTTGTGCAAGGCAACAATCAAGTAAAACCACTAGGGCAGTTGAAGTTGACGATGCAAAAGTATTACCGAATTGATGGTGGTTCTGTACAATTGCGTGGGGTAGTACCAGACATTATTTTGCCTGATAATTATCACTTCATCAAAGTAGGGGAGCGCGATTACGAATACGCAATGGACTGGACGAGTATTGCACCTGTGAATTTTGATCAAGATGTGTATAAGATCAAAAACATGAAGCAATTGCAGGAGTTGAGTGAGAATAGAGTTAGCAACAATGCAACTTTCCAGAAAGTGCTAGAAAATGCGGAATGGATTAAAGAGCAGCGAGAAATTACTAGTTATCCTTTAGCGATGAATGCATACCAAGCATTTGATATGGAGCGCGAAGAAGAAGCGAAGAAATATAAGAACTTATTTAAAGCAGAGGTGCTTGGCAATGTTGCCAATCTGAGTTCTGATTTACAGAAATTAAAAAATGCGGACGAGTCCAAAGTTGCACGCAATGATGACTTCATTAAAGGTGTGAAGAAAGATATTTACATTCAAGAAGCACTTTACATCATGCAGGATATGATTAATACGCATGATATGGCGGTGAATATGAAAGAGATGAAAGAGCGCAAGTAAAAGAAGCGCTTCTACAACAAAAAAGCAGATTCGAGTATCGAATCTGCTTTTTTTGTTGGGCGAAATGTGATTACTTTTTTACAAATCTCATTGTGTAAACTTGCTTATTAATATTTACAGTTAAAAGATAAATACCACTTGCTAAATCATTAATTGACAAGTTATTATTTATTAATGGTTCTTGCTTTACTAATTGCCCTAAATTATTGAAAATAGCAACTTTTGCTGCTGTATACTCCAATTCTTCAACGAAAGATAAAGTCAATTCTTCTCTAGCAGGGTTTGGGAAAGCAGAGAATTCTGATTTACTATTATTGTAGTTAACTACAATCATTTCGCTATATTCAAATTTTCCATCCACATCCATTTGCTTCAAGCGATAGTAAGACTCTCCATCATAAGGTTGGTGGTCTACAAATTCGTATTGCTGCGTTTCGAGTGTTGTCAGGTGTCCTTTCACAAACTCCAACTGCTTCCAAACTTTGCCGTTGGTACTACGCTCTACATCAAAGCCTAGATTATTTATCTCCGAAGCCGTTTCCCAATTCAGTAGTATGCCTTTTTCTGTAGGTTTCGCTTCAAAGCGTACTAATTCTACTGGCATAAATACATCTCTTATCTGACAGACTGGGGTGCCACTGGGCACCTCTATAATGTTAAATTCTACTGCTAGATTTCCACAAGGGGCAGAATCAATATCATACAGCTGCTGATCATTAGCAGTAAGTTCTACAAACGGAAGAGAAAGTCCATTACCTAAGAAAATAAATCTTACAGCACTAGCGAGAGGAGAGATACTGCCAGTCGATATCCGAAAAGTGTAGTCACAAAGACCATCATTCGCTCCGATACCATTTACAGCGTTATCCGCATCAGTAGCGTTAGGATTAGTTAGTTCTACAGAATAAATTTCACCACCCGAACCCATGCAAGAATATACAGGCGGTTGTTGAGCATAAGACGTTGATCTACAAATAACTAAAAGTAATATAGTCGAAATAAATGAGTGCAATAACTTCATGTGCAATAAAGATTTGAATAATAGGTGAATAGATACAAGATTCCCTATCATAGAAGTGATGAAAGCATAGATATGAGCTGTTTTTCAGCGGAAAAACCGGCTCATCATTTTGCTGGTAAATAATTGATTAGAAGTTCTCTGTTGGCCAGAGAACCATTTTGATGTGTGGAACTAATGCTCCAATTATAGACAGGAATGACCCAAAAGATTCGCATAATTTATTCATGCATTTTAGGTTCACGATCAGTTGAAACGTTGAAGAAGAAAGGATGTTGCAATAAATTATGGAAAAAAATATGTGATCTTAGAGAAGAAAAATTTCACTTTTATACACCTTGCTCTCTCTCCCCTAAATCCCCCTTGCTAGCTGCCGTCAGGCGGCGAGCTAGCCTCAAAATAAAGAAGTGTCTAGGAGTGAAAAGAAAAGTAGCTTTTGGGAAATAGCTTTTACTCTTTCAAAAAGTGATTGTAAAACAGTTGATGGTCAGTTTTAGCGATTAGCGTATAAATCCCTCTAGGAAGATGCTGGATATCAATTGGATGACCGTTTTCCGCAAAGAGCTGGCCCAATAATCTTCCTGTCGCATCGAATATTGTGATTTCAATGAGTTGAGAAAATCTATTCTTTGGTATCAAAATTTGAATTTCTGCTTTTGCAGGATTTGGAAAAAGGTGCAACGTTTCTTCTCTGCTCCAATACTCAACGGTGATAATACCGCTATATTCAAATACTCCATTGGTATCCATTTGTTTAAGCCTGTAATAGGAAGTTCCATTGAGTGGAGAATCATCTATAAACTTGTATCGTTGAGTTTCAAGTGTCGTCAAGTGCCCTTTGATAAAGGTTACTAATTGCCAGTCTTGACCATTTTTACTACGCTCTAGTTCAAAGCCTGAATTATTCAGTTCGGAAGCAGTTATCCAATTTAATTGTATGCCATTCTCTACTACCTTTGCTTGAAAATCAACCAATTCCACAGGCATTACGACATTTCTTATCATGCAAAGGGGGGCACCTGCTAGCGTGGTGATATCAAAAGCTACATCCAAATTATTACAAGGTGCTTTGATATTCATAACGCCCGGTGCATTAACTGGATTGATTTTATGAACAACAGAAATTGGTGAAGCAGAACCTGTACCGACATAGGTGAAAACAACCTCATTCAGAGTAGTGGAAACTGCTTCCGTAATGAATCTAAAAGTGCAACTTCCGTCTATACTACCATCGTCTCTATCTTGAACATTTGGGTTGACAAGCAGTGCTGTATATTTTCCGTTTGCGTCGCTACAAGGGAAGGGCTGTTGTGCTAATGATGTTTGATGAGATATTAGCAACAGTAGTAGTGGGAAAAAAGAATTTTTCAAAGTAGCCATTAGTGCTCATTTATAATTTGGAACAGAGTTCGTTGTACTTCGTGCTTACTTCTTGATAAAAGATGTGTGGTGAGTTTGTCTAGTAGTCTTGATGGATAGTGAATAGACACCTTTTTGTAGACTACTTACATCTAGACGATTGTTATTCGATTTTTCACACAACACAAGTTTGCCTAAATAGTCAAATATAAATAATTCACAATCACGATATCTTGCTTCTTCTGGTAAGTTGATGTAAAGTTCATCACCAGTCGGATTAGGAAAGATTTTAATTTCCTTTGCTTCATTTTTAGATTTTACAGCCACAATAGAACTGTATTCAAATTGACCATCTGTGTCCATTTGCTTCAAACGATAGTAAGCAAAATCTTGCAGTGGATTTTCATCTAAAAATTGATAAGATTGAGCTTCAAGAGTAGTCAAGTGCCCCTCTATAAAAGCAATTTTTTTCCATGCTTTTCCGTCGGAACTCCTTTCGATCTCAAACCCTAGGTTGTTGAGTTCAGAAGCAGTTTGCCAATACAATTGGATGCCACTCTTTATAGCTCTGGCTTCAAACTTGGTTAGTTCCACGGGCATAAAAACATTTCTAATTGGGCAGATATTGTTTGCCATACCATCAGTTACATCAAAATCGACTTCAAGATTACCACAAGGTGAAGTGATAGTCATGGCTGGCGTTCCACCTGCTCCCATATAAACAACAGAAGTTGGAGAAGCAACATTGTCACCCACATAAGTGAAAGTTATAGGGGTAGTAGTGAAAGCGAATACGTTTACTCCAATTGAGTATTCACAACTACCATCTATTGTACCATCGCTTGCATCAGTAGCGTTAGGATTGAGAACAGTTACGAAATATACACCATTAATATCGCTACAAGTAAAGGTTTGTTGTTGCGCAGAAAGTGTAAAAGGAAATATAAAAGTGATCCATAAGAAATGGAGCCTGTATAAGACTTTCATAGAGAAGTTTGTGTAGAAGCTCGCTGTTCAATTGAAGGAACTGAATTTTATGCTCATGTGATTAATTAAAGCCTCTAAAGTAGACCGAAGAGCATTTTAGTAAAGGGGAAAACTTATAAGTGTAAGAGGAGAAGAGATAAGTGCAATATTGAAAAGCATAAGCGCGAAACGTAAATCTCATAAATTCACTATTTTGGCGCAAAAAAAAATGCGTCATCTAGTTTTTTTTGGCTTAATGCTGTTCCTTTTTTCCTGTCAAACTTCTACTTCAGCACCAAAAGAGGAAGATGTTCAGCGACACTTTCCCGAACTCAAAACAGATCGCTACAACGTTGCTTTTCTCATCATGGACGGTGTCTACAATACGGAACTGACTGCGCCTTACGATATTTTTCAGCACACCATTTTTAGAGAAAATATTAAAGCGATGAATACCTTTTTAGTAGCTAATACATTAGAGCCAATCACTACTTTTGAAGGAATGCGCCTATTGCCAGATTATGATTATTTAACAGATTCTCTACCCTCAATTGATATTTTAGTTGTACCAAGTGCAGGGCATCATTTGGATAGCGATTTGGAAGATGAGGCAATGATTGACTTTGTGAGGAAAGTAGATCAAGAAGCCAAGTTTATTACCTCTCACTGCGATGGAGCATTTGTTTTAGCAAAAGCAGGCTTGCTGGACAATGTTGTGTCCACTACATTTCCAAGCGATGTGAAAGTTTACCGAGAAACGTTTCCTCAACTAGATGTTAGAGAGAATATATTATTTGTGCATGATGGAAAGTACATCACTTCTGCGGGCGGTGCAAAGTCTTTTGAAGCGGCATTGTATTTGTGTGAGCATCTTTATGGTGCTGAAATTGCTCGCAGTCTGGCAAGTGGTTTAGTCATCGACTGGAAACTAGAGGATGTGCCACACTTAGTGGTGGAATGAGATTCAATTCAATAAAAGCGATCAAACTCTTCTATGATTTTGATCACCAACTCCACATCCTCAAAAAATTCTTTAACCAATTCAAAGCTAACATTTGACCGAAAAAAGTAGGGTTCAAGAAAGTCTTTTGGTTCAGTGAGAAATAGATAAATCTCTTGATCAATAACAGAAAAATAAATCTGCTTTCTGTAGGTTTTGCAATAATCTGCAATTGATTTTTGCATTTCAGTAGATAATATATCTTTTGCTAGAATGGTACCGCTATCACTTATCCAACTGCGCGTTCCTCCATCTTGCGTGTAAGCGACAAACATTTCTTCAAAAACACTATCCCAAAGTGTACGCTCCATTTTTCTACCACCACTAGCTATTAGTTTTTTCACAGAGCGTTCCAGAAACTGTTTTTGTTTTCTTGGAATCACCAATAATTTTCCTTGTACTGGAACATCGAAACTACTCCGTAGAAAAATTCCTTTGAAAACGTCTCTTAGAGACGAATCCACAGGTGAAGTATCCTGAACTCGAATTTCGCAAAGTTCGAATTCTAAATTTCCAATCGAACCAGTAATGTAATCTTCACCTTGATAGATATTTGCTGATGTCGTGAAAATCTGACTCGCCATAAAATCATTTTTAGACACATATTTCTTAGCATCGTATCTAAATTCTCCATAGTTCAAGCGATCATCCAAGAAATCCAACAATAACTTGACAACATTGGGCTTAAACGTTCGACGAAATTTTTGAACTTGATAAATCAACCAAGAAATATAAAAGAAGATCGGAATGGCACCAATCAAAGCAACAAGCAATACTCCAATGTAGAGTTCTACACCAATGAAAACACTGAGTAAAAAGGTAGAAAGCAGTAACAGCCGCAATAATTTTTTGCGCTTCAATTCCATTCTGACTAACTCAGGATGTACGGTATGGTTGTAATAGATTCTAAATTCGTCTAATCGCTCCATTTAATTGTATTTT
>JBCDFY010000170.1:0-16022 GCA_039176995.1 Bacteroidota bacterium | reverse complement strand
TGAGGAAGAAAAGCGGTTTTGAAAAACCCGCTTTTCTTCCTCAACACCCTTTCCGCCGCCGTCGAAGATGGCGGCGAGTGTTTTTTTTGAAGCTCGAAAAGCTAAGGCTTTTCTCGCTTCTCAAAATTTAAAGAAACTTAGTTTACAGTGTACTGATTGGGCGACCCTCAAAGAAAGTAAAGACAAAGTTTTTAATCTTGTTTTATTGCAATACTCTGTAATCCAAAACTCATTGGTTCTTCATGTATGGTTGAGAAATAACTGTGCGCTCACTCCTTCGACCAACCTCCATAGCCACCTGCCAATTCGTAGATTTCTTCAAATCCCAGTTCTTTCAACTTGTCAAGCGTTTGTCCACTTCGACCACCTGCTGTACCTGCTTGACAATAGATCATGACAGGCTTCTTTTTGTCTAAATTCGCTATTTGCTCCTCAAAAGCATCATCGTAGAAATTGATGTTTACAGCATTATCAATCGAACCATTAGCAAATTCTTCTGGCGTTCGCACATCCACGAGTTGTACGCCTTCTAGGCTTTCCAGATTTTTAGAAAAGGTGGCAGCATCTACTTTTTCAGCAATTTGTTCATTATTAGAAGAGGCACAACTCATTAGAATGGCAAATAAGTAAAATAAGATCAGTCGGTGAATCATAGTTGTGTTATTTATTGTTTTTTCAATGTTCTCGCTCGTCTCAATAGTTCAATTAAAGTAGGACGAAAATCCTTTGGCTTTTCTAAAGGAGTATCGTATAGCACTTCAAAATCTTCGGTCTTTTCCGCTGCCCCAGTACCTCGAATTTGCATTTTCTCTTTATCAAAAGTAAGCATTTCTGCATCCGTTACCCAAGTTGCACCGCAAAGTCCTTGTAGAATATCCACCATCGCATCTCGGTGGTCGTCGTTCATATGTTCGACGGCGTTTTTGATGAATTTTGCTTGGAATTGTGTTTCTTTCATGAGTTTTGAGCTAGAATATTTGATTCAGTTTTAATTAAGGAACATTGCTTACCTCCTCCGAAACAATCAAAAAGCTCCCCAAATCAACATAATCCTCCCAAGCGATTTGCTCTAAATTGGGAACAGCAAAGCAACTGATATTTTTGATTCGGATTTTCTTATTCAAGCGTTGAAGTTGTGTGATTGTACCTTGCCGATAGTCAGAATGGAAGCGACCATTGAGATGGAAGATGCGCTCTTTTTTATGCTTCTTCCAGTGTTGAAAAATGCGGTGCGCCATCGTCGCATCCCAAACGCATTGTGCATGATAGATATTCATGCCAATACTGCTCATATGTCCACCCATGATTTCTTTGAAACGTTCGTAGTAACCTTCATCCTTAGTGTCAATGGGCAATGGAGCAATATATTTTTGAGATTCCTTTGGTAAGTTGCCAAGTGATGCTAATCCTAAACGACTAACCATATTCACGTAGCGACGAGGTGCATTTGCCGCAATGACGGTCTGCTTTTTCTTTTTCGCCAATTCTACCATTGGGCGATAGTCGGTTGGATAATTGCCCCAAGCGCGCGTGTCATTGGTCATTTTACTCTCTGTGATATAGCCTTCCAAGTATTCATCCAAGATTAACTGCCCATCGGTTTCAAACATTTCCATGCTCAAAGTGACGGTATTGTATTCGTTGAGCAGCAGGGTATATATTTCAGTCTGTAATTGATGAGCAATGCTATCGTCGTGTTCTTCTCCAAAGACGAGCACATCAGTTTCTGTTACTGCTGCTACCAAGTCTTTTAGCGAAATTTCTTGCTTGCTTTCGGTGGAATAAATCTTATGTGACGAACTTTGAGCCATCGAACAAAAAGGAGCGCAAAGTACTAAAAGAAAGAACGTCAAATTAGCATTCATCATATCTGAATTAACGGATTACAAAATTAAATTTAAGCTGAAATCGCAAAACGGGAAACCATTGGCTTCCTACTTCATTGAGCGTAAAGTCAAATATATTACGATCAAATAAATTGAATACGGCATCTTCGGGCAAGTTATCAGAGGCAAGAGAGAGTCTTTTTGCACCATAAAGAACAGAAAGATCTATATTAAATTTTGGAGTAACCACCAGAATAATTCCATTCGCCAGCAAAAAATCTAGCGAAGTATTAACAACTTTTATATCATAGAGTTGCTGATAGCTGCCGTTTGCACGATCTACGAAAGTGCTACCCTCAACGAAAGCCTGCTTAAGATGTAATTGGAAAGAAGTGTAAGTATTTCTGTCATTCGAAGAACGGAATAGTCGATAAATTCTATATTCTCCAATTAGCTTGTAACCATTAAAATCTTTATTTTCAAAGATTCCAAAATCACTAAGATAACTTCCTCCAAAATGAATAGTACTATTCCTGCTCACAGCTGATTCTGCTCCTATTTCAATGCCAGAGGTATAAGCGAACAAAGCGAACGCATTGAATTTAATAGCCAATTTAGGTCTATACACTTCGTTGGCTTGCCCTTGGACAGAGTAGATAGCCATGAGCAATAATGCAACCCAGATTATTTTGCGAGCAGAGCTGTTTTTAATCTCCATATTGAAAAGAAGAAATCAATCTAATATCATTCAAGTTAGTATAATCAAATTCGTACACATTTTTTGGTCCAACCACTAGCAGCAAGCCATCCAAAGGAATGACATCAAAAGTGACAATATCATCAATATGTGCGATGGTCTTTAGATTGTAAGGATCGCTTATATCAAACACTTTCAAACCTGCCTCATCATCACATACGAAAAGCGTTGTACCATCCAAACCAACGCCTTTGGGTGCAAACATCTCGTATTCTGTAAGTAGGTTGGGTCGGGTAGGATTGGTAATATCATAAATTTTGAGCAGATTGGCATTCACTTCAAAATCCCCTCCACAAGGATTGTCAATTCTGCGTTTGGCATTCAAAGTAACGTAAGCAAAGCTGTCATTTGCTACCACAGGATCGCATGGAAAAATGTCAAAATCAAAATAGCTAGTAGCAGATAGTTGGCGAGGTAAACCTGTATCTAAGATTTCATAGATAAATAAACCTTCTCCTGAACCAACAAACAGTTTGTCCTTAAAATTGAAGATAGATTCTATACGATCACCAATAGGCTGTTTGTCTATCTGAACAGGATTGGCAGCTTCGGACACATCAAAAGTGATTAGGCTTTGCTCATCGACTACGTACATGTACTTTCCAACAATGATGAAGCGGGCATAAGAACCTCCGACCCCAGTATTTGCAGCACTGCTAGGAGCAGCCAAATCGGATTCGCAAGCATAGGTCATGCACAAAAAAGCAAACGCGACGAATAGGAATATCTTTTTCATATTAATGATTATTTGTAACTATTTACCACATACCTCACATAGTTGGTTTCACATGGAAAACATAGTCTTGAGAGATCATATACTCAGGCTTGTTTCCAGCTAAATTGTTCCAAAATTCACATAAAAACTACTGTGCGCTATGTGAAAACGCTATTGTTACTATGTGGTAAATAGACACGATTATTTTACCTCAAGCATCGAGGATCAATCAATTCGGCTTCTTCCCATCCGACTACAAAACCTCTTTCCTCTTCCACACATTCAAAATAGCCAGAATAGCCTTCGGGAAAAGACTTTTTTTCTCTAGCATAAAGGTCTTTCACTCGATTAACGACTTTCACATTGTTCAAATCACTGATGTCAATGGCAACCAAATCAGTATAATTATCTGCGTACATAATATCACCATTCACCGCAACATCCTCACAACCATAGATTTGAATGAAAGCAATAGGCGTAGGATTTGTAGGATCACTATTATCAATGACATGAATGCCTTTAAAGCGTTCATTGACAAAAATATAAGGTGACTTATAGTAAATCTTCCCTAAGTTTTCAATGGGCTGTGGTGGCAGACTAACGATTTCGTCCCAGATTTCAAAGGAAGCATAAATAGGGCGTACTCCTTCTTGCACTCCCAGCTCTTGCACCTCGTCAATATCTACCAATTCGCAGGCAGAAACTGCCAAGACCAATCCAACAAATAGAATGAATACTCTACCCATAACTTTCTACCCAATTTTCTTCACCACCGCCTTCTTCGCTTCCTTCACTGTTCCATCAAAACCTTGAATACCACCAACGGTTGTATATTTCAGCGTATATTTTTTGTTGGGATTTATTACTTTATATGCAAACTGGCACATCACTGCTGCCTCATGAAAACCCGAAAGAATCAACTTTAACTTACCTGGATAGGTATTCACATCACCAATCGCAAAGACGCCTGGAATATTGGTTTGATAATCCAAGGCATTGTTTACCTTGATGGCGTTACCCTCAATTTCCAAGCCCCAGCTACCGAGTGGACCAAGCTTTGGTGCGAGTCCAAATAAAGGTACAAAATGGTCGGTTTCCACGAAGGTGTTTTCCTTGCTTTTGTCCTTGTGCTTCACGACAACGGCTTGCAGATTATCTTTACCGTGCAGTTCGACAACTTGTGCATCTGTCAGTAGTTTGATTTTACCCATTTTTGCCAATTCACCTACTTTTTCCACCGAATCCAATGCGCCTCGAAACTCTTGTCGGCGATGCACCAAATACAATTCCGAAGCTACATCTGCTAAGAAAATCGCCCAATCCAGCGCCGAATCTCCACCACCTGCAATCACTACTTTTTTATCGCGATAAAGTTCGGGTTCTTTCACCATATACTCGACACCTTTATTTTCGTATTGCTTAATGTTAGGAATAGGCGGTTTGCGTGGCTCGAATGAACCCAATCCGCCTGCAATGACTACGACGGGAGCGTTGTGTTTTGTGCCTTCATTGGTGGTCACTACAAATGTACCATCCTCCAATTTTTCCAAAGTATCCGCGCGTTCTCCTAGCGTAAAACCAGGCGTGAACGGCTTGATTTGTTCCATCAATTGATCGACTAAATCGCCAGCTAGAATTTCTGGATAGGCAGGAATGTCATAAATTGGCTTTTTAGGGTAAATTTCTGTGCATTGTCCACCTGGCACTGGAAGTGCATCAATCAGGTGGCATTTTAATTGTAATAGGCCAGCTTCAAAAACGGTGAACAAGCCTGTTGGGCCAGCACCGATAATTAGCATATCTGTTTTTATCATGTTATTGTGCTTGTTTCTTTTGTAATGACTTTTTTGCTACCTTCCAATACCGAAAATGCTCCATGGAAAGTACGATAGAAACCACCAATGTCAAACTCAATAGCGGAGCTTGCGAAAGATCAGGATCACTGATCACTTCAGCGGCTAGATGAGCAGCGTGTGAAAGCGAATAAACAATAGAAATTAAGAATAAGGCTAGTTTAATCCAAGTCGCAGTCGCCCGCATCAAAATCAATATCCAAATCACGGGAAGGTGATAGTAGATATTTCGGATAAAATGCGTGCCAATTGGAACAATGCCATCTGCATCCGCTCTAGCCACATCAATTCCGTAGAAAATCTTACCTACATTGTAATTGAAATGTAAGATCATCATGACAATCAAAATGAGCCATAGTAAGATGCATGATAAGGGATTTTTGATTAGCATAGATGAGTTCAATTAATAAAAGCTCTTGTAAATAACAGGAAAGTTACAATGGAAGCCTCATAGCAGTAAACTGCAAAATATGACTTTTATGATAAATACATAGTCACATAGAAACACATAGATTTAGATTTTTTTGCGAAAAAACTATGTGTCACTACTGTGCCTAACTTGTCCGTATGGATGTGTTTATGTTTTAATAAGCACTATTCTTTGTAACAAGCATCAATCCTCCATTTTCAAAAGTTCAGTAGCCACTGCATCTCCATTCAATAATTCATTTTCACTAGCCAACTGATAGGCACTTTCCTCAAAATCAGTGTGTAAGGACTTATCTGCGCCTGCTTCTAACAACAGCTCAATCATGTCTTTATCGGTGGCTTTCATAGCAGCCAAATGCAACGGACTTAGTCCAATATCATTTTTCGCATTGGCGTTTGCGCCCAATTCAATGGCTTTTTTGAGCAAGAAAGCACTATTTTGCTCAATGGCAAGATGTGCCAAGGTATTCCCTTGATCGTAAGCATCCGCCAATTGCAGTTCGTGTTCCATCAAAGTAGTAATGATGTGATCGTAAGCAGCTTCTTGTCTGTTTCTAAAAGATTGGAAAGCAAGACTCATCAAGTCATTTTTTTGAGCATCCAATAAATGAAGTTCTGCACCTCGTTCCACCAAGAAATCAAATACTTTTTCCGAACCTCTTTTTACCGCCATACTCAATGCCGTATGACCTTCGTGATTTTGATGATTAATATCAGCGATATGTGGCAGTAATACTTCCATATTTTCTACTTTGCCTCTTGCAGCATTGATGAGTACGGTATTGCCATATTTATCCACTTGATTTGGATTGACGCCGTTTTCTATAAAGAAATTGATCGTTTCTTCATTTGCTCTGAAAATAGCATTGTGCAAGGGCGTTTGACCTTCCCAATTGACCACATCTACTTCTAATCCTAGGCTTTCTAAATACTTGAAAGTCTCCAATTGAATTTCGCTTCGTTTTCTTCCATAAGAAGCAAAAAATAGCGCATTCTCCCCTTTGCTATTGATAGCAGTATAGTCCAAATCTTTTCCTACGCACATCTTCATAATATCCATATTGCCACCTCTTGCTGCGTAGTTGAAGAGTCCATTACCGTCCGCATCTTGGCTATTCCAACTCAATCCTTGCTTGACTAAATACTCAAAGGTGCTAAAATCATCCGCATCTGAACCAGCAAGCAATAGCAGTGCATTTGCTCCACTTGAATTGCTAGAATGGATGTCTACATTTTTGGATAGAATGAGATCATATACTGCCGTATTTTCATTTCCACCAATGGCAGTCATGGAAAGGATATTCGTACCTCTGCTAGTCGCCATGTGAACGTCTGATCCCAAGTCTAGCAAGTGCTTCATCAATTCAATATTGCCTTTATAAGCCGCCCAGAGCAAGTAAGTCACACTGCCGTGTGTAGGCTTAGTAACTGGATTACCTTCTTGAGTGAGCATGAATTTTATACTTTCTAGCGGCGCGTTGTCAATGATACCATAAGATACACCATCGAAAGCAAAATCATCACTTTCAGATGGATTGTGTCCTTCCGCAATTTTCTGCTTAATGAGTTCTACACTTGGTTCAGCCTTCCAGAAATCTCTATCTAGAAATACGTTGGCTTTTTGTGCAGTAGTAATATTGGCTATCAAAATAGCAAAAATGAGGATTCGCAACTTCATGATTATTGAATTTTAAAGTGATGATTTGGTAAGTAATGGTATCAGTTATTCCGAGGCTCCCATATCTGTTCCCTAAACTTTTTACAAGCTACTCCTAGCATTTTCCCAAATTGGCAGATATCGTGAGTCGAAAGTAACAGTCGAAACCCGTGATAAGGAGTATCAATTTCAATACATCGGCATTTTGGGTTCACCTTACCATCGTAATTTTCTAAGTAAAATTCGAGCGTGTAGATGAGTGACTCCAGAGAGGACAGCGTACTATCCAGAGAGATTGTACCATAATAAACGTGAAAGGCTTGGCACTCTTCGCAGTAGATGACTTTGTTGTCTCCATCTTCGTAGAGGACTTCAAATGGGTGGCTATGATTAGGCGTAAAAACCATAAAGAGTTATTTAGCTGTTATGCTGTAAAGTAAATATCCAGCAATGTGTATCTAAAGCATTAGGATGTAAAAATAAGACAAATTAATTTTATTTAGACTAAATATAAATTAATTTTTTGAAATTTGAGTCTTTAAAAATGAACCACGGGAAATGGGTTTCAGTGCTGATAGCAGTTTTATTAGTCTATGTAAGCTGTGAAAAATTGAATGGAGCGATTGAAATTAGAATAGAGAATGTGAGTTCTTTTGAATACGAGGAGATCAAAGTCATTCCTTTTGACGAAGAACTTGAATTGTTTTTCCTATTTCCAGATCAGGTATCTGATTGTAATGTCTTTAAGCGTTTGTATTCTTATTCCTATGTCAAATTGCTGATTGATAGGGTACAATATATCATTCAACCCACAGGCTTTGTTGGAGAAAAAGAATTGTATAATGGGAAATACACTTATCAAATTGATGTTAATAATTTTATAGGTATTTACGGAAAGTTGAGTTTGACGCTGAGGGTGGATAGAGAGAAAAGGCATCAGACAAATCACGATCTCTGGTGAGTACGCTTGCGCTTTTTATTTCGCTTTCCCCACCAAACCAAAAAACCCGTTATGGGTAGAGAAGCCACAATCAAACTAGCTAAAAAAGCGATAATTTTACCAGGTAGTCCACCAATCGCACCTACATGAATATCATAATTCATCCGAATTACTTTATCTGCAAAGTCAGCATTACCGTATTTAGCATAGATACTTGGTGACTCAATTTCTGCTAATGTACTTTGGTCAAAAAAACGGTAGTCACTATTGTAATAAACGCCCTTTTTATGGGAAACTTCTACATAAATACTAGCAGTGTCAGCGTGTGGATAGTGTAGTTCAAAACTGACGGCATCGGGTACTTCTTTTTGTAGCTTAGGAATGAGTCGATCTAAAGGTAGAACGTCACTATTGATGCTGCTTGTCAATACGCTCTTCTCATTGTTAGGAATAACAAACCGAGGATTGCTGTCACCACCAGCTGCTTTGAAAACTAGGTAATAGAACCAAGGAAAACTCATCACAGAACCCGTGAAGGCAAAGGCAAAGGCAAGCGCGTAAATGTAGAATCCAATAACGGTGTGTAAGTCATGATTTTTTCTACGCCAACGTGTTGTAGGCTTCCATCGAATAGTGACTTTTCGTTTAACTCCTTTCCACTTTTTGGGAAGCCAAAGAAGTAAACCCGAAAAAACAATGAACAAGAAAAGGAGAATTGACCATTTCACTACCTGACCACCGATTGCCTTAGGCAACCAAACATACATGTGTCCATCCAATACAAAATCAAAAAATCCTGAAAAGTGATTTTCAGTATGTAATACTTTGCCTGAATAAGGATGCAGAAAAACGCTTTGATAAAACTCGGGTTCGGCTTGATAGAAAATAACTTCTATGGGGTCAGTGGGCTGTTCGTAAAGTGTGCCGTGTATGGCTTTATCTGGAAAAACTCTCTGCGCCAAATCTCTTGCTTGCGATGCAGTTAGAATAGCTTTATCTTCCGCTACAATTTTGTAATTAGGTGCTAGCCATTCTTTAATTTCTTCTTGAAATACCCAACACGCACCAGTAATTGCGACAATAAAAACAACTAGCCCCGTCACAAGTCCTAATATCTTGTGCATAGTCAATAAAACCCTAAATAAAGTAGATGATCTTTTCAAAATATTTCGATTGTATTAGAGCTTAGTACCTCTTTCAACTCTTGTTCTACTTGTTTAATCCATGTTTCCAGACGCCCTTGTGTAAGCTCCATTTGGTTGTCTTCATCTATTGCCAAGCCATAAAAGTGGGTAGCATTCATCTGCCCCTTAGATTCTGAGAAATCATAACCTTTGATGGGCCAATGTCCGATAATTTTGCCTCCATTTTGTAAGATCACTTTTCCTAAAATTCCCAAACCATCCACGAAGTATTCGTCGTATCCATATTGATCGCCCAAGCCATACATTGCTACGATTTTGTTTTTAAAATTAATGGTCTTGAAGTCGTCGAAGAAGTCCTCGAAGTCACTTTGCAAATCACCATCGTACCAAGTTGGGAGACCCAAGATAATAAAATCAAATTGGGAATAGTCTTCGACGGTCATATCACAAGCTTCTATGATGGTCAGTTCCGTCAACGTCCAAAGCCCTTTAAAATCTTCAGTTATGGCTTCTGTTGTTCCTGTATCTGAACCAAAAAACAAGCCAACTTTAATATTATTTGTAGATTCCATGATTATATTTTTTATTTAAGTTTTAAAGGGTACTACACATTTTTGATTATCCGTGAAGTCGCGTTCAAAAAAAATCAATGCGGACTTTACGAAAGGAGGATATTCTGAATGCTCCGAGCAGTTCTTGAGGTCGAAAAGCATCAAGATTTGTCAAATTTTGATGCTTTTCGACCTTAAAAACGCTCTAGCAGAAAATCTTTTCACCTTTGAAAACTTTAGTCTGACTCAGGCTAAAAAGATTTTTTTGCGAATTCTGGCAACGGAATATCCAATTCTCGATTTGTGTACCCTAGTTAAATTTGAGTTGATAGTAGGACTTTAATGCCATACTATCCATTAATATAGACTACAAACGATAAAATCCTTTGACCGTTTTTCCATTAATTTTTGCCCCCTGCGTACCTGTTGCAGAAGGAATATCAATTTCATAGACAAAAGCCTCATTTGCTGTTTCAATACTGACGTAGGCTTTATCACCTTCCACAAGTACTGGCGAAGAATAGCGTTTCGCATGTAACGGCACATTGACCACATCGGTTACCGTCTGTGCTTCCAAATCCAAGATCACCAATTTTTGATTGAATACATCCCTACCGTAAGCAGACCACGCACCGCCTATGTCATCAGTGATGATTCTAGCAAGTGCTTTTCCTCCACCTACATGATCGAACCAAAAGATTTTGCCGCCAGTAGCTGCTTCAATATCGAAGAAATAGTTGGCATCAAAATCAGTACTACCTGAAGGGATTTTAAGAATGCCAGAAGGCTTGGTTGCCGCAGGTGCAAAACCCGCCATCTCTGCACCACAAGAGAAAGAGTAAAGGTCGCCATTATCGGTTTCAATCAGACCAGTGGTCGCCCCATTCACACCAATGTTGCTTGTACGATCATCAGAAATAATCTTGATGGGTTCCGTTCCCACATTTGGATAGTCATAAACTGCTACGAAAGCTTCATTTGCTTGCGGTGTACTAAAGAAACCTTTTGCATCTAACTTCTGAAAAGGAATGAATAATTTTCCGTCGCGTACCGTCAAAGCAGTTGGCCAAGCGATTAGAGAATCTGTTCTATCCTCAAAAATTGATGTACCGACAATTTTTCTTACTTGTGCGGTATTCACATCAATGAAATGCAAACGACGATCTGTGAAGCCTGCCCTTGGTATTTCCATAGCCAAGAAGGTCTCGTTGTCGTCCGCACTTCCAAACATTTCTAGCGCGTTTTCAAAAATGAACTCACCTATTTTTACCACATTTCCTTCTCCATCGTGGGCATAGCCAGCACACTGATTGTCCTCGCTGTAGCCACTTGCAAAAAGGGTTTCCCCTACTGGATAGTAAAATCGCCAGCCTGTCTGCTCAATACCTTCACCCGTTGCATCGATCTCACCAGACATAATATCGTCTTTGGTAATGATAAATTCTGGTTCGGTATCGCCCGTCGTTTTGAAGGACATTGTGTAGCCTAGAGTAGGGGCAGCCGCAGCAGAGACGCTTACACTTTCCGTGGTTGTGCTATTGCCATTTTCTCCAAAAGCAGTTAGTTCAACAGTGTAGCTACCATCCGCTTCGTAAGTATAAGTTGGGTTGGTATCCGTAGAAGCATTGCCATCGCCAAACTCCCAAACATAGGTGCTGGCATCTGTAGAATTGTTCTTAAAGCTAATCGTCAAATTATCAACTTCAAAGCTGAAAGCCGCAACAGGTGCTTTCAATTCTGGCATTTCATCTTCATTGTTACAGGAAGTCAGAAATTGTGTGCCTAAAAGGGCTGTAAAAATGAAAAAGCTCAATTTGAACTTAAAAAATCTCATGCTATTAGATTGAATTTTATTTAATAAATGAAGTAGCGTAATTTGAGGTAAATGGCTCTTCCAGGTAGTTGAATGCTAAAATTATCGAAGACCCGAGCGTCCGTCAAATTGAATACGGAACCAGATAAATTATAGCGTCCATCCTGAAAAGCATATTCTACATCCACTTGGTGGGTTAATTGTTGGGGAATGATATTTTTAGTATTGGCATTGCCAAGGCGTTCCCAATTCAGGAAAAAGGCTTCTGTAAAGCTACTCGACCAAAAGATACCCAGTCGGTAAGTACTATTATTGATTGGCTGTAAGCCAAATCGAGCATTGGCAAAGAGGTAAGGAATATTGGGAATACGACTTTGATAATTGACGTTCTCTAGACCTTCGTCGAATTCATTCTGGTCGGTTATGTTTTGGTAGGTAACATTAGCTGATAGCGAAATTCGTTGCTTAAACTCAATGTTAAAACTGCCCTCTACACCTTCACTTTTCACATTGGTTAGGTTTTCAAATTCACCGAAAGGACCAAGTGGCAAAAAGCGAATAAAATCAGTTGAAGAACGAAGAAAGTAATTACCTTCTGCTTCTAGCAGCCAGTTTTTATTTTGTAGTTTTCCATTCAATCCAAAATTGAAATTATAACTTTGTTCAGGTTGCAAACTAGGATTGACATTAATATATATGCCATCTCCTAAAATTTCATAAGGTTCAGGTAATCGATAGGCTCTTTCAAAAGAAGCCCTCACCAATAAATCTTTGAATATACGCCAACGGCTGGCTATACCATAACCCAAATTTTGGAAGACAGGACGAGTTACTACATCATTATCTTCAAAATCTTGTGTCACAATTTTACCGCCAAACCAATATGATTTTCCAAACGCAGAACTGGTAAAACGATCGTCTTTAGTCTGAAAAGTATAATCTACTCCTACTATATGTTTTTGTATACTATTGGGGATGGTGAAGGAGCGATTGAGGGCATCTACTTTATCTTTTCCTTTTCTTCGAAGATGATTGTGGTTAAAGTTAATGCTTAGTTGATGTTGAGTAGAAAGTTGGTAGCTTGTTCCAAGATTGCTTCGCCAGACTGCATCATTCAAGGTGAAAAGAGAGCGACGCTCATACAATTCGCCTTTCGGATTGCTAGCAGAACGTTGAATGAAATCACCTGCCCAATTATACTTCAAAGTACTGGTATCAATGATACTCTCCTCTATGCTACCTAGAGTCGTATTGGCTTTGATGCTGAACCGATTGATTTTTTTCTTGTAATTGGAACTGAACAAATAGGTTTGTTCTCTGGTATGAAAATTACCAAAAACACGCAGAATATTGTTATCTGGATGCTGATAATTTTTCCGGTTTCGAGCTCCTGTAAAACCGACAGTCCACTGATCGGCAAAGGCTTTTTCGCGCAAACCAGCCTGCACATTTATCATGCCAGAAGTGTAATGATCGTGAAAGCGTTCGGCAGAAGTAAAGCCCAAAAAGTTGCCTAGTTCTAAATCCCAAACCTTTACACTGTCCACCGTGTAATTATTGTCAGAATGATTAAAAAAAGCATACGTCTGTACAAACCAGCCTTTTTCCTCATCCGCATGACGCGCGTTTATAGAAGCTCGATGGGTATTGAAAGAACCACCACTGTAAGTGATATCTAAATAAGAAGCATAGCGAGTTGAAGGCACAATATTGATTGCACCACCGAGTGCATCTGCACCTAGATGAATCGGAACGACTCCTTTATACACCTCAATATTTTCAACTAGATTGACAGGAAAATTATTCAAAGTGAGGGCAGAGCCAAAATTTTCCATGGGCACACCATCTATGAAGTAGCGCACTTGATTACCCGAAAGTCCATTCAAAGAAAGATTGAAACCAGAACCCAGACCACCACTTTCCCTCAGATTAATTCCTGCCGTATTTTGTAGGATTTGGTTAATATCGGTCGTCAAATTTTGATATTGTTGGCTTTCTAAAACTTCTACGCTATAGCCTGATTCTCGCTTGATGCTTGCTTCACTTTTCGCAGTTATTTCGATCTCCGAAAGGATCTCATCTCGGGTTTCTAATACAAAATTTAGCTCCGTTATTTCATTGGTTTTCACTAGGACTTTCTTCACGCTTGTTTCGTAACCCAACATTTGTACCTGCACCTCCTGCTCGCCTATTGGTACTTGCTCTAAGACGAATTCTCCATTTATGTTTGTGCTTGTTCCGTAGTTTGTTTCACTGATGAAGACTGTTGCAAAAGGCAGCTTTTCTTTCTGATCATCAAATACTTGTCCTTTGATAGTTCCATAAGATTGTGCGTACACATTTGAAACGATAAAGCAGCAGCAAATGGATAGTATAGAAGAAAAAGAAGACAATGACTTGTAGATAATTGAATGCACGATTTTATTGATTTAGACTAAATCTAAATATCATGCAAAATTATACTTGCTAGTAGATTTTTTTCATACCTACTTGTGGGGCTTAACATACTAATTGTAGGTATTTCTTTGCAAACCAACGAAGGATTTCGAGGAGCAGCTCTAGGAAATCTTGACCCTTCTATGCTGGATCGAGCGGAAGTGCTTTATGGATTAATCAGCGTCAGTTTGGGCAGATATTTGCGATTCGAAAAAGGAATGGTTTTGGACGAAATATTACCATCACATTGGAGTTTGATTTTTGATTTTCAACTATTTTTGAGTTCGATAGAGTACACAAATTGAAAATGCAAGATTTCATTTCCAAAAATCGCAGAAAGTCTTTTCAGCCCGAGGCAGACTAAAGTTTCAGAGGTGAAAAGACTTTCCCTCAAACTCCTCTTGGAGCATGCGAAAAATCCTCCTTACGTAAAGTCCGTATGGAGAAGATTTTTTGCATATGACTTCACGGATTCTAAAAATGTGTACCTTTCTGAATTTAGCTTTAACAAATTAGAAGAAAATGAAAATAAGAGCAGCCGAAATCAAAGACTTGGAACAACTTACTCGATTGTTTGATGGCTATCGAGTCTTCTATCGGAAATCTAGTAACGTAAATGCCGCCAAGCAATTTCTGACGGAACGTCTTGAAAGAGGCGATTCTGAAATCTATGTTGCGGAAACAGAGAAGGACATTCTGGTTGGATTCGTACAATTGTATCCTTTGTTTTCTTCTACTCGGATGAAAAGACTTTGGCTGTTGAATGATCTATTTGTTGATGCTACTTTCCGAGGAAAAGGAATCGCAATTGAGCTAATCGAAAGAGCAAAGCAATTGGTGAGAGATACAGATGCTTGTGGAATGTATTTGGAGACAGAAAAATCCAATACTGTCGGTAATCGTTTGTATCCTAAAGTAGGATTTAAGCTCAACGAAGTCGCTAATTTTTATGAGTGGAGTGCTGCTGACGCTTGATTTTGGGACAAAAGGAACAGATAAAGTATGAAAACCGTATTGATTACAGGCGGCTCTAGTGGAATTGGGTTTGAAATGTCTAAATGTTTTGCCAAAGCAGCTTATCAAATCTTGTGGGTTGCGCTTTCAGAAAAGGAACTACAAAGTGCTAGAACTGACCTGCTGAAAATCTATCCAGAAGTTGTCATAAAAACGCTAGCTTTAGATTTGTCCAAAACGGATTCAGCAGAAAAAGTCTATCACTGGGTACGCTACAACAACTGGAGAATTGATGTACTTATCAATAATGCGGGCTTTGCCACTTTCGGCTTTGCTAACGAGCTGCTACTAGAGCGAGAAATAGATATGATTCAGTTGAACGTCTTAAGTGTATTTAAACTTACACGACTTTTTCTAAAGGATATGTTGATGGAAAACGCAGGAACAATCATCAATATTAGTTCTAATACCTCCTTTCAGCCCGTTCCTAAAATGGCAGCCTACGCAGCCACTAAATCTTTTGTGAAGCAGTACAGTCAGAGTTTGATGGAAGAATTAAAAGTCTTGGATTCAAATGTTCGCGTGATGACGGTTTGCCCCGCAGCTATAAAGAACACTGCTTTCAAGCAAGAGGCTGGAATGGAAAATATTCGGACTTTTAAAGGTTTGGCAGCGACTACTAAAGAAGAAGTAGCAAGAGATATTTGGCGAGGTTTTACGAAGGGTAAAAATTTCGTGGCAACGGGCGTCAAACTTCGTTTTCTATTATGGTTACAACCACTACTGCCCGCTTCCCTCGTTCAATTCTTGCTGCGAATAGAAATGTCGGAGAAAAAATAATGGTTCTTTGAAAATTTTTGTGATTTAGCTACGTGATTTGAAAAAATAACTTGTTCTTTTTGTCTTAGCACAAAAAGAACCAAAAAAGCCAAGACTGAATTTCTTT
>JBCDFY010000169.1:0-16118 GCA_039176995.1 Bacteroidota bacterium | reverse complement strand
TTTTAAAAACAGATGGAGAAAGCAATCCATTCTCATAAATGATATTTTTAGAAATCATATCTACAGAGATATCAAACATTTCCTGCCAAAAATCATTCATACCATTTTGAATCCTTTTTATGCAAAAGTTGATTACTTGTAAATACAAATGATAGGCTTCTTCTTCTTGAAAGGATGCAGAAAATTCATTGAGCAACTTTTTTAGACTATAATAGTTTTCTACATTATCTTCATCTGTGTAGGTAAGATAAATTCTGTAATATATTTCAACATTTTTGGCGACGTGATTCAAGTTATTTTCAACATAGGCTAACACTTCTTTGATAAAGTTGATACTATACTCATGAACAGACATATGTCTTCGACTCAATACTCCGCAATATAAGCGCAGTTTTTCGGATAAGAAAAATTGATCAAGGTTGTACATAATATCTTCATAATTTGACTTAGTATCCCTCTTAGATTCATAGTCTATTACTTCAAATATATAATCTTCAATTTTGTATTGTTGATAAAAAAAAATTGCCGATAAAGACTTGTTCTTATGAGAAATATTTTTGGCACTTCTAATTGAAGTATCGTACAAATCATGAATCTTTTTTCTTTCAACAGACTTTATCAAATTTGTAGCAGGTATTAAGGGTTGAGAGTCATAAAACTGTTGAGCGAGATAGCCTTCTACTAACTTAAGTAAATCCGAAGATAGTTTTCTAAATCTGGTATCATCATATTTTCTAGGGTCATAAAGCTTTTTCCAAATCGAGGGCTTTGTGAGCAACTTTTTGGGAGGTTTATTAATATCATTGATTATAATTTCATAAAGTTGATTCAATTGTTTATTAATATTAAAATATGGTGATTGAATATATTTTCTACAACGATTCTGTTCGTATCTATCAAACTTAGAAAGAACCGCATAAACTTTAGTATCCTTTATTAGCATATGCTTTTGTTAGTTAAAAAATGGCAAGAAAGATATTCATATCACCTAAATGTACTCTACAGATTTCCAACGATTCAAATTTAAAGTTAGTTGTCTAATTGTTTATAAAATTCATACTTTCTGTTCATCGAAATTCAGATTTAGGGAATTGGGTATTAGATATAGAAACATCCTTGTTTTTGCTCAAAAAAGATTATAAGTAACTTTTAATTTTTTTCTCGTCAAAAAGTTAAACCTTTTAAGATCTTTTGCGTAATTCTTCGAGAACATATATCTTTATAGCTGAAATTGGAATTACTCTGTTTTTCCAATACATTTAGCATACAACAAGCAATGATCCAAATCCACATACCATGAATATATTTCAACAAATAAAATTATTTTTACTCACCTTAGTCTTAGGGTTTCCTCTCTTGTCTTTTTCGCAGGCTACTAATGTTAGTGGAAACATATTTCAAGGGGAAACTTTTTCTAACTACATAGTTTTATCAGAAATACTCCCGGCCGCCATAACAGAAGAACCTAGTAATGGTGTAGCATACTGGGAAGGGCAAGAAGGGCTTCAAGGTGTTGCAGGAATCAACAAACTTTCTTACCGTCCAAATGATGGGTTTGTAGGAGAAGATACCTTCGTCGTTACTTACTTTCAAGGAATGCTCGTTCCTTACGAACTTACAGTCGTAGTTAATGTCAGAGAGTCGGTAGTTCTAGCTAATGACGACTATACCGATACCAATTTAGCTACGCCAATTAGCGTTGCTGTTTTAGCTAATGATGAAAATACAAATGGAAATCTTTCTATCAGAGATGTTCTAGTATCATCGGGCGCAGAAGAGGTTTCTGTAAATATAGATGGAACAATAACTTTTACTCCGCAAGCAGATTTTACAGGAATTGCTTACTTCGAGTATTTGGTTTGTAACGATGCGGATGTTTGTGACAATGCAACGGTAAGTATAAGTGTTCACAACACAGCAAGTCCTGAGAATGAAACGCACCAAATCTTTACTAAGAAAAATACACCACAAGCGATCTTATTTCCATTGGAAGGATATGAGTTAGAAACTGCTCCTGAGAAAGGGTTTATTGATAACAGCGAAGATGTTTGGTACTATATTCCTAATGAGGATGAATATGGTGTAGATCAATTTATTTATCGCTCTGGAAATGTTACGACTACGGTAAACGTAGAGATTATCAATGCAGAAGCAGATAATTTATACGCAATTGATGATTACGCTTACACGCCAATAGATCAAGCAGTTGAGATCAACTTCTTGGAGAATGATGTAGATTCGGATGACTTTAGTACGATAGTTATTTTAGATCAACCTTTGTATGGTACGATTTCCCAAGCTCAAGGAGGAAACGGAGTTGTAACTTATCAACCAAATCTAGGATTTTCTACGGTTTACTACAATCCTGGCTCAGTAGATCGCTTTACTTATCGAATTACTCTAGCAAACGGAACGGAAGAAGTGGCAACAGTATATATATATGTGAACGATTTTGACCCTTCTGCTTCTACTTTTGAGTTGAGTGTTGCGAAAAATAGCCCATTGGCGATTCAGTATGCCGTTCCTATCAACTATCATAGTTTTGAGGTGGTTTCTCAAGGAGATTTAGGAGAAGTGAAGTTTTTCCAAGAAATAGACGAGCCTGTTTTAGGACAAAGAGTAGTGGGAGAAAAAGTATTATTGTATGTTCCTAATAATCAAGCAATCGGTTACGATGAATTTGAAGTACAATATTGTGTTAGTCCCGATGCAGATTGTAAGTCAGTTAAGATTAAGGTTAATATTTTAGATATAGAAATTCCAGAAGAAGAGAAATGTGTATTGGCGAATTGCGTTTGGGAAGGAGATACTAATAATGATGGTGTTGTCAACATGCAAGATTTGTTATCATTGGGACACGTTGTTGGAGAAACGGGAGCAACAAGAGATCGTTCAGATTCAGATAAGTGGTATGGTAGAAGTTCTAACGATTGGGGAGCTAGTAACGGGAGAGCAAATTTGAAACATTCAGATACAGATGGTAATGGTATTGTAAATGGAAAAGATGTCGATGCCATTGATGCTAATTTTGGTAGGAAGCATTCTATCACATCTACACCACTACCAAGTACGGATTATCTCCCAATTTCCACAGGACAACTGGATACTATTCCTTTGATTGGATCTGGAAGTACAGTTGAAATTCCTATTATATTAGGATTTGAGAACTATCCGATGACGGATATTTATGGGCTTTCTTTTGATATCAGTTATTCTACTAGCTTCTTTAGAGAAGGTACAGTTGATATAATCTTCGAAGAAAACAGTTGGTTTACTTATAATTCTTCTACTTTGAGTTTATCCAAGGAAGCCGTTACGGGACGCTTAGATGCAGGTATGACCAGAACAAATAGTAAAACTATAAGTGGTCACGGACAAATTGCGAGGATTAGTGGAACAACTGTAATCGATTTAGATGGATATCGCTTAGGCGATGAAACCCCAACAGGTGTTATCACTATCTCTGCTACTGCAACCAATAGTGCAGGAGAGCAAGTTAATCTAGGAACAGATACTTATACCTTCCAATTAGATTTATCTAAAGCCGAAGAAACAGCAAGTGAAGAATTTGCACCAGCAGATGCGGAGGTGAGTGTTTTCCCGAATCCAACGACGGAAGTATTGAATATTAGTGATAATGTAGAGCGTTTAGAAATATTTACGCTAACAGGGCAACAAGTATATACTGCACAAAATGAATACAGCGTTAAAGTGAAGAATTGGAGTGAAGGTGTTTATATCTTGCGGGCTTATACGATGAATGGAAATGTGGTGAATAAGAAATTTGAGGTGGTAAAATAGAGAAATGAGACTATTAGATGTGAGACGTGAGACTACGTTTCATGTATATATAAGAAGTATTATAAATCTTTACGTGGATTATAATCATTGCTAAATGAATTTTGAGCCGTGCTGGGAAGCACGGCTTTTTTGTTTTTATGAACCACTAAGACACTAAGACACTAAGGGAAGTAAGATTTTGATTTTCTAGTGACGTAAATTATTTTCTATCATGCCGTCATTTTTCTTGTCAGAATCAGGATTCGCAGGATGATAGGATTTGTAGGATTCAGGTGTATGGTAGATAACCTGAATTTCGTTCATTTTCGTTGAAGGGGACCTCGAATCCCCTTCAACGAATCAAGGTTTACTAAGGAGAAAAACGGCGAATTTCGCCGTTTTTCTCCTTATTAAACCTTGATCAAATCAATCGGGTTCGATGTCCGATTGATTTGAAAAGAGCAAAGAGGTGAGCCAAGTATCATATTAATCTTTCATCACTAAGAGTGCAAGTATAGCAACCTTATACAATCCTTAGAACGGTCATCCACAACGAATATATAATTTTTTCAATCCGTCAAATCCATATCCAAAGAACAAAACCATGTATTGCTTTAGCTTGTATTTATATATTCAAGACTTCACTCTTGTACACTTTTTTCTTTCGCCCGTGCAGGCGAAAGGGAGGGGGATTTAAGGAATAAACAGATGATTTTTGTAGCAAAAATCATCTGTTTATTCCCTAAAAACCCTCTGCGAGCCGCCTTTAGGCGGCGAGCCAGTTCAATTATCAAAAAGTGTACAGGTGTGAGATTCAAAATGATTTCGCCTCTAATGATCTAACAACCTACTATGGATTTCACAAAACAAGAACTACAACACTACGCCCGCCACTTCTCGCTTCCCGAATTTGGAATAGAAGGGCAAAAACGACTGAAAGCAGCTAAAGTATTGGTAGTGGGTGCGGGTGGCTTGGGAAGTCCTGTTTTGCTATATCTAGCAGCGGCAGGCATTGGACACATTGGAATTATAGATAATGACGTAGTGGATGTAAGTAATTTGCAGCGGCAAGTGTTGTACGGCATGGATAATCTAGGAATTCCTAAAGTGGAAGCGGCAAAGCAGCGAATTCAAGCACTGAATCCACACATCGAAGTGACGACTTACCAAAAGCGACTAAGCATAGATAATATCTTAGAGATCATTGCACCTTACGATATCATCGCTGATGGAACAGATAACTTCCCGACGCGTTATTTGGTGAATGATGCTTGCGTATTAGTAGGAAAAGTGAACGTGTATGCTTCCATTTTTCGATTTGAAGGGCAAGTTTCAGTCTTTAATAATTTGAGAACAGATGGTAGTCGTGGACCCAATTACAGAGATTTGTTTCCCGAAGCGCCTGCGCCCGGCACGGTGCCAAGTTGTGCGGAAGGAGGTGTGCTGGGTGTGCTGCCGGGTATCATTGGAAGTATGCAAGCGAATGAGGTCATCAAACTAGCTGCAAAAGTAGGAGAGCCTTTGGACGGGCGCTTATTTTTATTTGATGCCGCTACTTTTACGAATAGAATCTTGAAAGTACCGAAGAATCCAAATTTGAAGATTACGGAGTTGATGGAACTAGAAGCGTATTGCGAACTGCCTATGGAAGTCAAATTTATTAGCGTCGAACAATTGCAGAATTTGAGAGCGCAACAGAAGGACTTTCAGCTAATTGATGTGCGAGAACGTTATGAGTACGAATTGCACGAAATGGGTGGAGAATTGATGCCACTTCCAGAACTAGAACAGCATGTCAATTCAATTGATCGGGAGCGAATGGTGATTGTTCATTGTAAGAGTGGTGCGCGAAGCCAGAAAGCCATACAGCAATTGAGTGAGCAGCACGGTTTTGAAAATTTGTATAGTTTGGAGGGTGGTATATTGGCATGGGAAGAATTAGTGGCAAGCAACCATACGGTCAAGTAGGCGCGAAAACGCAAAGGTTTTGATTATAACATTTAGTAGATATATATTTGGTTCTTTGATGTATCCCGTGATTTTTCCTCAAACAGGCATCGAGCCTGTTTGAGGAAATCGAGGTTTTAAAGGAGAGAATAGGGCTTTCGCCCTATTCTCTCCTTTAAAACCTCGATCAAATGAAGTGGACTCGATGTCCACTTCATTTGAAATAAACGCAAAATCAATCTTTTCATGATATTTGTCAAAGAACCATGCATCTTTTGTTTTCAATTGAGCTATGATCAAGGCAATCGTATTAGCAGCTGGACTTTCGAGCCGAATGGAGGCAAAGAACAAATTGTTATTACCTTTTCGTGGCAAAGCGATTTTACAACATACGATAGATGCCTTACTGGCTACTCAAGTTGAACGAATTATTGTAGTGACTGGACATGAACAAGAAAAAGTTACTTCGCTTTTGGAAAATGTGGAGGTGAGTATTACTCATAATGAAGCCTATCAACAAGGACAACTGACTTCTATTCAAAAAGGCTTAGAACAACTCTCTGATAATTGTACTGCATTTATGGTTTGTCTTTCTGATATGCCTTTGATTGAAGCCAAAGCGTATGACGAGCTAATCCAAACTTATCAATTAGCTATTATTGACCAGCCCATTGTCTTACCGCATAATGGCAAAAGGGCAGGAAATCCAAAATTATTTCATCTTGATTACAAGGAACAAATTTTAGCATTAGATGCAGCCGAGCATCAAGGTGCGAAGGCAGTTTTGAAGCGAAACTTTGATAAAATCATTGCTCACCAAACAGAAAACGATGCTTTTTTCATGGATATAGATACGCCTGCTGCCTATCAAGCGCTCTTGAAAAGATGAGATATTTTTCTTGTACGCCTTTAACTCTATTCCAAAATCACAAATAGGTTGTAAAAATAAAACTTTTGAAGTTTTCAAAAACTTCAAAAGTCTCCCTGTGTATATAACAAATTGCACAAATACCGAAAAAGCTTGCAAAGAACGACTTGTTTTGGATTTGGATAGACGTCGAGTCAATCCAAATCCATCGAGGTTTCTTAAGGATAAAAAATGGCTTTCCAGCCATTTTTTATCCTTAAGAAATCTCGATCAAATCATGGCGGTTCGATGCCGCCATGATTTGACAAGAGCAGAGATCAGAGTTTTTGCTACTTCAAATCTTCTGTAAAAGTGCAATTTGTTATACATACAGCCTCCCTGCAAAACCTAAGCCACCACCCTTTCCTTCCGCGAAAACCATTTATACAAAATAGGCACGACCAAAAGCGTCAAAAAAGTAGAAGAAATCATCCCTCCAATGATCGTCAGACCTAATGGTGACCAAAGCGAGGAGGCTTGTGCGGTTAATGGAATCAAGCCTAAAATCGTGGTGATGGAGGTTAAGATAATGGGTGTGAAACGACGTTCGCTGCCTTCTTTTACGGCTTCCAGAATTGGTTTCCCTTCTGCCCGCAACTGATTGATGTAATCTATCAGAATAATCGCATTATTGACGACGATGCCAATTAAGCTAATCAGCCCAACGAAGGCAAAGAAAGAGAAGGACCAGCCTGATAGATAGAGCGCGATGAAAGAACCTGTGATCGCTAAAGGCATTGAGGAAAAGACAATCAACGGCTGCAAAACGGAACGAAACTGCAAAACCAAAACGGCAAAAATGCCCACTTGAGCTAAAATCAAAATGATGCCAAGGCTACCAAAGGTACTTTGCTGGTCTTCGTATTCGCCTGCAATGTAGTAGGAATAACCTTCGGGCAGTTCGTGTTGGTCGAGTTGCTCAATGATTTCTACGGTGATGGGTACGGTGGCATCCGCATCTACAACGTCCCCGGTCACGGTTGCATTTCGATCTAGATTGTAATGGCGGATTTCGGTGCTGGCAGCTTGAAATTCGAGATTAGCAACCTGACGAAGCGGAACTTGAGCACCTGTCTGTGTTGCAAGATAGACTTTATTAAAGTCGTCGATACTCGGTTCTTCTGCGAAAGGCAGACGAACGGTCATCGCATATTTTTCATTGTCGTCTAATGAAACCTGATCTATGCGCAAACCATTTAAACTTGCCCGCACCGTACGGTCGAAATCTAAATAAGATAAGCCGATCAAACCTGCTTTTTCTTTATTCAAGCGGAGTTTGAGTTGCGTTTTATCGACACTCAAGGGGTTTTTGACATTGATAACACCAGCAGTGTTATTTAGAATGTCTTCCACATTTGCTGCAATTCGCTTCAGAGTGTCAGTATCTTCCCCCAAGATTCGGATTTCGATGGGTGCTTCTACTGGCGCACCATTTTTGAGTTCTTTGAAGGTAATTTCTGCATTGGGATATTCCTCGAAATTATCGCGGAGTTGTGCAAGTGTTTTGTAGAAGGTTGCAGGTTGCCAATCCTTGAAATTGACTAGAATTTGCCCATGTGTTTTGCGGAAAGACTCTGGAATGCGATTGTAGTAAACTTGTGGATTTCCGTGTCCAATATTGGCAGTATAGTTTTCTACAAAATCCATAGTATCCAAGATGCCTTCTACAAATTTGATGGCATCGTTGGTTTCTGAAAGGCTTGAACCATAAGGGGTTTCTACCTCTACGAGTAGCATTTCTTTATCCGCCGTTGGAAAGAAACTCACACCAATTTTAGGAAATAAGCTTACGCTAAATGCCAACATACCAACTGCCACGAGCATAATCAACCAACCAAATCGCAAGGAAAAATTTAAAGCAGGACGATAGACATTCGCGACAATTCCATCTAGCGCTCGATCAATCAAGGGTTTTCGTGCAGAGGAGCGCAATTTCATCATCTTACTCGCTAGTAGTGGCGATAATGTCAATGCTAAAATTAAGGAAACGACTAGGGTGAAAATGACCGTCAATGGTAAGGAACGCAAAAACTCTCCTGGTCCTTCTCCTAATTGGGTTAAAGGAAAAAAGGCTAGTAGTGTAGTTACGGTTGAACTGATAATGGCAGGCGCGACTTCTCCTGCTCCTTTAGCAGCGGCTTCTTTTTTGGAATAGCCTTCTTTGAGGAAACGACTGATGTTTTCTAAAACAACGATTCCATTATCCACTAGCAACCCTAGCGCGATGACTAAAGCTGCGATGGACAATTGCTGGAGTCCGTAGCCTGCTCCATTCAAGATAGCTAACGCGATGACGACACAAAGCGGAATAATGGTAATAATAATCGAAGAGGCTCGCCAACCCAAAAAGATGAAAATAATCAAGCCAACAAGTAGTACCCCTTGCAATAAATTATTGAAAAATCCATTGATGCGTCCTGCTACCGCAGGTGCTTGGTCAAAAGCCGTTTCTAGTTCAATATTGGCAGGCAATTGTGTTTGAAAAGCGCTTCCAATGGATTTCACTTGTTCGGAAACTTGCAGAATGTTCGCATCCTTTTCTAGCTTGACGGAAGCAAAAACAGCTCTTTCCCCATTCACGCGAGCTTTCCAGCGCCAATCTTCATAGTCCATTTCGACCTCTGCAATATCACGCAAGTACACCAAATTCCCATTGCCACTGGAAACAACCGTGCGTTCTATATCTTGCAAATTTTTATAGCCACCAGTCGTTTTAATACTAAAGGTTTTATTGGCGGCATTCACTTCGCCACCAGGAACATTGGCGTTGTTTTGTTGTAATATACCGATGACTTGCGCAAGTGGAATATTTTGGTTAGCCATTCGCTGAAAATCAAGCGAAACGCGTATTTCTTCTTCTGGAAAAGCTTCAATATCCACTTTTTTTACCCCTTGCACTTTTTCCAACTGCCCTTCTAGGATTTCTGCTTGCTCTTGCAAAATGGAGTACGGTGCGACATTAGAGGTCAAAGCATACAAATGTACCACATTCCGATCTTCGGGCTTGAATTGATCGACTTCAAAGGAAACAATGCCTTGCGGTAAATCTGGACGAACGGTATTCACTTCTCGCACAATTTCATCAAATTGCTCGGAAGGGTCAACGCCAAATTCTCCTTCTATTACCATCACCATCAAACCTTCTTCGATTTCAGTAATGATGTCCACAATGTCATCCAGTTCATCTACGACCTCTTCGATTGGGTCTGCCACCAATTCTTCCATATCGGCAGGGCTAGTGCCTGGATAAACGACCACAACGGTGTAATTGGGTAAGCTAAATTTAGGGTCTTCGGAGCGAGGCATGGACATGAAGGACAGCACGCCCATGGCAACCGCTAATACGACCAATACGAGGACGAAGGCAGTATTGCGGATTGCCCAATTTGGCAAATTCATAATGTTATATTTTTATTTTTTTTGACCTACTTAAGATCTACTTTTGTACTTTGATCTACATTCCTAAACTTAGAAGAAAATCCAAATTCGTACTTTTTTGCATTGCCCAAAAAAGTACCAAAAAACGCTAGTTTGTTTAAATCGCTCCGCGTAAACAAACGGCAGCCGCCACCAAATTAGACGTGTTCCTAGATAGCTAAACTAGCGTTTTTAAAATGTTAAAGTAGAAATAGGGATTAATTCGATGGTCAGTATTCGTTACTCTTTTAGCGTTATCACTTCATTTTCAGCTTTTGCACTTTCCGTTTCAAACACTCGGATGGCTGCTCCTTCTTCCAGATACGCTGCTCCATCCGTAATCACGCGTTTTAAATCATTAACTTGATCGGTACCTACTGTAAAAAAGTCTTTTCCAATGTGTGTAGGGCGGATGCTTACTTTTTGAGCCTTTCCCCCCACTGGAATATAGATGTTTGCCTTATCCACGTTCCCTTCCACTAGCGCATTCATGTTAATTTTATAGTAAGGGGCTTGATTGCTAGGAAAGACTTTCACCTTGCCGATGAAGCCATTTTTCAAAGGTGCAGTTCCGCTGACATTTAAAGTCAGTTCTACTTCAAAAACGCCTGTCCTAGGATCGGCAGCTTCGGCTATCTCAGAGACATAAGCAGTGAAGCGTTCGCTTGGCAGTGCATCCAAGTGGACTTCCGCCCGATCATTCATGCGCAAACGAATCACATCTCGATCAGCTACGCCAATTTTGATGACAAAAGCATCTTTTCCACTCGACGCCAGTCGAAAAATGGGCGTGCCTGCACCCGTCAATTCATTTTCTTCGGCGTACTTTTTCAATAAGCGCCCACTGGTTGGTGCAAGGATTTTGGCGTATTCTTGATTAAATTGAGCGATCTCTAAATCAGCCGCCGCTAATTCGGAAACGGTCGTCAAATCTTGTACTTGTTCTAGCGTAGCGGCAGTGTCTGCGTAGAGTTTTTGGATTCGATCTAAGTCTCTTTTAGATTTGTCCACACCTTGTCGTGCTTTTAGGACTTGTGCATCTATTTCAGTGGTTTTGAGTCTAGCCAATAGTTGTCCCTTGCGAATGCGCTGTCCTTCGGAGACGTATATATTGTTGATAATCCCACCAATTTTGAAGGATAGATTCATTTCTGCTTTTGAGCCAATCATACCGCTTGCTTCGATAGGAATGGGAGCTGTCGTTTGCTCAACGGTCTCTATTTTTACCAATTGAGCTTTTGGCTTTTCGTTGGGGTCAATTTGTTGTCCTTCGTATTCTTGTTTGCAGGCTTGCGTAAAGAGTAGAGGGATGATTAATAGTAGAATATGGTTACGAATATTTTTCATTTTTATCTTTTTGACACAGATTGAACGGATTGAGTAGATTCTTGTAGGTCGTGTTCGGATTATTGAGCTATTTAAGTGCTCAACATAAAAGTTAACAAGCATATCGTATCTCGGTCACAGACCGAGACAATCCCTTAGTTTGATTTGATGCTATGCTTGCTGATGCTTGGTCATACCGCCCATCACCTGATTCATAATTCTCACTTTTGCCCAACGTGGCACGGTTCGTAGGGAATAGGTCAATACTTTGGTCAAAGTACCAGGCAAAACGGTTGTTTTTCTTCCCAATGCTTTCAAGATTGGTACGCCAACATCTTCAGGCTTTAGTACATTGCCCATTTGCATATCGGCTCTTTTGGAAAAGCTGCTATTCACAGGTCCTGGTGCAGCGCATAAGACATCCACACCATGCGGTTTCAACTCTACGGCAAGTGCTTCGCCTAGCGACTGCACGTAGGCTTTGGTAGCAGCATAATTGGCGGCATTGGGCACTCCTTGAAACCCAACCATAGAGCTGAGTAGAATAATTCCACCTTTTTTCTTTTCTGCAAGTTGTTTGGCAAAATGATGGGTCAACATTAGCAAAGCGCGACAATTGAGGTCTAGCATATTGAGCTCCGTTTCAATATTGGCTTGAATGAATTTGCCCGACGTTCCAAAACCTGCATTCAAGATGGCTAGTCCAACCTCCAAATTTTGAATTTCAGCGATTAACTGCTCCACTTCTTGCTCAATGGACAAATCGCCTGCCACCGTACGGACTTGTATGTTATGTTGCGATTGCAAATCAGCAGCTAGTTTGAAAAGCACCTCCTTACGCCTTGCCGTGATGACGAGATTCAAGCCCGCGGATGCCAATTGATTGGCAAACTCTTTCCCAATTCCTGCACTTGCTCCCGTCACCAAAGCCCATGAGCCGTAATTCAATTTCAGCCTGTTTTTTTCTGTGTTGGATAATTTCATAGTTTAATTTTTTCAATGAAGAGGAATCGGATGGTTATTTGAAAATTTTTGTACACTCATGAGAATCGACCTAATTTCTTTTAGTGGAAAAAGTGCCAAAAAGGCGTTAAGAACAAAATACTGTATGAGCCAAAACAGATTATTAGTTAAAATCAAAAGTTGGGACAACCTTTGAGTAAAAGCTTGTAAACCACTCGCTAAGGCGAGTTTATTTTGTTTAGCCTTTTTGGTGCTTTTGGAGCGTTAAGAAAGAAATTCAGTCTTGGCTTTTTTGGTTCTTTTTGTGCTAAGACAAAAAGAATAAGTTATTCTCTCAAATTGTATAGCTAGGTCACGAAAATTTTCAAAAACAATTGAATTTTCTACAAGGCTAAGCTCCGCTCTAGCTTGGCTCGCTGAATAAGTACATCATATTCACTGACGGAAACCGCAATTCTAGCATTCGTCATTTTGGTTCTAGCATCCAAATATTCGACTAAAATCGCTTGATCTGCTACATATCTTTTTTGAATCAATCGAAAGCTTTTTTCGGCACTCGTCAAGGCAGCACGCTCTGCTTGTAGCTTCTGCTGAGCTGCTTGCACACCGTACCAAGCCTCTCGAATTTGTAATGCAATCTGTTGCTTCACAATGGCTAAATCTTGCTGCAATTTCTTCGTTTCTAATTGGCTTTGCTGCAAGCGATGTTGCTTCTGCTTTCCCTCAAAAATATTCCACTGTAACCCGAACCCAAGTGTCACATAGGCTTGATCTTCAAAGGTATAGCCAAAGCCTTGGAAGCCTGCTTGTACTTGCAGCCCGACGGTCGGGAGGTTGTTTCTTCGCTCTAATTCTTCTGCAATTTGACCTGCTAATATGCCGCGTTCAATCTGCTTGATTTCAGCCCGATTTTGCAAGGCAGTATTTAATAAATTGCCAACCTCTAGTTGCTGAATATCTTGGGAGCGAATACTTAAATCTTCTTCTATTTCTGCATCCAACGCTCGATTCAAAAGCGTATTAAAGTAAGTCTTCGCCAGTACGCGTTGCTGCAAAATATTCGCTTTATCACTCTCCAGTTTTTGTAACTCGTATTCTACACTATAAATTACATCCTCTGTCGCCTTATCGTATTTCACCAACTTCTTATTCGTTCTCAGCAATTCCTTCAAAAGCACTTCAGTACTATCATAAATGGCAAGGACTCGTGCTGTTTTGAGATAGTTATAGTAGGCTTGCTTAATCTCGCTTTTCAATTCCGCTTTGTAGGCTTCTATTTTGGCATCTTGTATAGAAACCAGCTGTTCTTGTGCTTTATGATTGAAATAGATCGTACTGTTAAAAAGTGGTTGGGTAATGACTAAGCGGGTATCGTGGAAGTTGTTGGGTAGAAATTGTTCATTGACGTTTTCTAAATTGGTTGGAAAACGGTTTTCGCCAGTCAATTGATTGAGTGTACCATAAACAGGGTTCATAATGTCGCCAATCGGAAAGGCAATGTCGCGTCCACCTGCGGCTAGTAGATAATCTGCTTGTAAAGTGACTTTCGGCAGGAAGTTGCCGTAGGCTTCATCTACTTTAGCTTGCTGTTGGCTTAGCGCAATTTGTTCTTTAATTAAATTGAGATTGCTGCTCAAACCCTGTTCAATGTATTGATAGAGAATGGATTGCTGTGCTTGCAGGGAGCTGATGCTAAAGGCAATGAGCAAAATTATTAGTAGAGGGTGATTTCCTTTCATCGTTATTATTTTAGATGTCTTAGCATTTAATTTATGATTACAAAAGAAATTCAAAAGACTATTGAATGCCACAGTTTCTTGTTGAATGGTCATTTTAGGAGGTTGGGTTGCGTTATATTGCCCTGAACAACATTCTATAAATGAACAGTGTTCATAAAAATGACAAAAAAATATTAGTTGGAGTCAAAAAAGTTGTGAATCATCATCCCATTAATTTCTCTGAGCAACCCTTCTTCATTTTCTAAGTTCATTACTCGAATTCGACATTTATTTTTCAAAGTGACCATACCGTGCATCGCTGACCAAATCATAAAAGATAAAGCATCTACGTTGGTTTGCTTCGTATATTTTTGAGTGACGCACTCCTGCACAGTCGTTTTTAATACATTGAATAATTGTTCTCCTTTATTCCAACTCTCATGTTCTTCTACTGCATTCATAGGAGACTCTATAACAAACATAAGATCATAATAGTCAGGGTTTTGTAAAGAGAAAAACAAATAGATTTCTCCCATTTTTTTGAGCCTTTCTACTGGATGTTCTATGTCCATCAAAGGCTTCATGTAATTTAAAAAATGGTCAAAAGCCACGCCTTGTACCGCGTAAAGTAATTCATCTTTATTCTTGTAGTACAGATAGATCGTACCAACGCTGTACTCGATTCGCTTCGCAATTTTTCGCATAGAAGTTTTCTCATAGCCTTCTTTCAAGAACATTTGAGTCGCCTCTTTTAAAATCAGTTGACGCAGTTCTTCCTTTTCTCTTTCTCTTCTTTGTTTTACGCTCATTAGTATTGAGTTGCTTCTGCAAAAATAAACAGTGTTCAGTAAAAAGTCAAATAATTTTTTATTTTTATTTTCCTATGCAGTCAAAAGCACATTAGACATGCTCTTATGCAGACAAATAATTAAAAGTAGAATGATAGATTTCTTTGATTAAATATTTGAGATTCAGAGCTGATCAAAAGTGTAGCTTTTTCCTAAGAATGTCATATTTACACAGCATAAGCTCATCTATAAAACAATAACTTGTCTTCTGACTTTTAACAAAAATAATATTTCATACATATAAATCTATTGGTATGTTTTCTCCTGATTATATATTTGTTTGTGCGTTGTCTCTCGCACTTATGCTATTCGCGATAGTGAAGGTTGTGAACGATCAATCGGACGATGATCGAGATGGTGGGATTGACGATTGGGACGCGCCACTTCCTGATCTGCCTGAGGGCGTAATTACTATGGATGAATTCGAGAAAGATAAATCAAAGAGAGCAGAAGAGTTCTGCTAGAACGCTTTGTTTATTTTTTCTCTCTATCTTCGTTCTCAAAAGAATTCAGTAGTGAATGAATGGGAGAAAAGAGCATAATATTTACGAGGATCACCGATTCATTGTAATAGAAATGATCGCTGTAGCATCAGTACAGGAGAAGCATTCGACTTAGCATTGAGAACCCTTCCACAAATGATTCAATTTGGCGACACCACCAATGCTGCATTTTCGGATACCATTGATCAAGAACTTCCCAATCGTTGGCAATATCGCATTCCAGTAGCAGGAGTAACTGATTAAAATAATGTAAGTTGGTAAGGTATTGGTTTGATTCCTGATTTTGTGATTTGGAATGAAGATGAGGAAGTTAGGAATAGAATTGATCGGATGTTGGAGAAGGCGATAGAGGTGTTGCAGTGACCGTTAATGACGACGATGTGATATTTCATAACGCCGTCATTATTTCAGACAAAATACGCTGGTAATTTAATGAAATCCACTTGAAACATAAGCAATAATCTCCTATTTTTGTCGTATTACAACTAATTGCTTAATATTTGAACACGACAAAGCCCAGCTGCTCCATGAAAAACATTTTCTGTTTACTTACCTTACTGACTATTTCCTACTCTATTGCTATCAGTCAAGTCACAGATCAAGATAGCACAATTCAACACGAAGTTGGTTTAGATCTCAATTTTATCAATGTTTTCTTGCCACTAGATAATAACATTGGCAGAAGAGGTGGTTATCAATTTTATTATCG
>JBCDFY010000168.1:0-16177 GCA_039176995.1 Bacteroidota bacterium | reverse complement strand
GTTTCTTAAAAGGCTTAAGCTATTTTTGGAATTCTTGGGCAGTTCGACAAAATATTGTTTTGGTCTTATGTGGATCTGCCGCTTCTTGGATGATTCAAAAAATTCTTAGAGATAAAGGAGGATTGCACAATAGGGTTACTCGTCGTATTCGATTGCGTCCTTTTACGCTCGCGGAGACACAAGAATACTTAGAAAGCAGATCTGTTTACTTTGATCACTACCAATTACTCCAGATATATATGGTGATGGGAGGTATTCCTCATTATCTAAAAGAGTTGAAAAATGGTAGAAGTGCAGTACAAAATATTAACAAAATCTGCTTCAGTCAGGATGGCTTGCTAAGAGACGAATTTCTAAGTCTATATCCAGCTCTTTTCCAGCGGTCAGAATACCATGTAGCAATCATCAGAGCGTTGGCGACTAAGCAGAATGGAATGAATCGAAGCGAAATATTAACTATAGCTAAACTTCCAGAAGGAGGTCGTTTGACTAAAGTGCTAGATGAACTAGAGCAATCAGGTTTTATTGCTCAATATCCACCTTTTGGGAAAAAAAAGAAAGGAAAAGTTTATCGCCTAGTTGATGAATATTCTCTATTCTATCTGCGATTTATCGAAAAGAATCTTCAAAATCCATTAACTTGGGACAGTCTGAGTCAGACACAACCGTATAAAATATGGTGTGGTTATGCTTATGAAAGTATCTGTTTAAAACACATCACAGCTATAAAAAAAGCACTAGAAATCGGTGGAATTTATACCACTACCTCTTCTTTTTTAAAAATAGGAGATGCGAGAGAAGAAGGCACGCAAATAGACTTAGTAATAGATAGAAATGATCACATCATCAATTTATGTGAGATCAAATTTCATAACACAGAATTTACGATTACGAAAGAATATGCTGAAAAACTGAGAAATAAAATTCGTATTTTTCAAGAGAATAATAACTCAAAAAAACAAACTCAACTGGTCTTCATTTCTACTTTTGGATTAAAACATAATAAGTACAGCTTGGGCTTAGTTTATGCAGATTTGGACATGAATATGTTCTTTAATAACTGATTTTTCTTTAAAAAAACTGCCGAATCGCCTTCTTCTCTCGCTCATAAATAAAGCTCAAATAAAGCAGTAAAATCAGCGTATTCACACCCAAAATACCCCACAAGTTTTCATTCAAACTTGAACGCACCCATTCGCTTAGTCCATACATTGCTACTGCTACCACAATGTAGAATGTAATCTTTCTAACTTCATAAGGAACTGAATATTTGCGCTGTCCTAGCCAGTAAGAAACCACCATCATCATGAAATAGCATAGAAACGTAATCCATGCGGCAGCAAAATATCCAAAAATAGGTAGGAAAATAATGTTTAAAACGACGGTCAGCACTGCACCAAATATAGAAATATACGCTCCCCACTTGGTTTGATCGGTCAGTTTATACCAAATGGAAAGATTGTAATAAATACCCAAAAATAGATTAGCCAACAACAAAATTGGAACGACACCAATACCTTCCCAGTAAATTTCTTGTCGCAGAAAAAGGGGTTTCAAAATATCCAAGTAGAGCAAAACAGAAAGAAAACCTATTGCACCAATAATGGAAAAGAATTTGGCGACATTGGCATAGATTTCTTTGGCATTTTCGGCAGTTTTTTGTCGAAAAAAGAAAGGTTCTGCACCATAGCGAAAGGCTTGTGTAAATAAGGTTAAGAACATCGTCAACTTGTAGCACGCACCATAAATCCCAAGTTGTATTTTATTTTCTTCCAATGTACCAGCAAGCAAACGTGGCATCGCCAAACGATCAAAAGTTTCGTTGAGTAAATAAGAAATGCCAACTACCAAAAGTGGCAAAGCATATCGAAACATTTTTTTCCAAATAGCTAAGTCAAACTCGCGCCACCGAATTCGGAAAAGCGTTGGACTAAGTAATAAAAAACCAATGCTATTTCCAATTAAATTGGAGATGAAAATGTAAGCAACTAAGGCTTCTTCGTTGTAAACCAGATTCAAGAAAGGATGCAAAAACGACCAAGCATCAGATTGCAAAGCATAGGGGCAAAAGAGTAGAAAAAAGAGATTTAAACCGATGTTTAAACCAATGGTTGTCAGTCGAATAGTAGCAAAACGAATGGGACGCTGTTCTAATCTCAATTTGGCGTAAGGAATTTCAGAAAGTGCATCAATGATGACAATAACCATCAAGATTCTGAACAAATTACTGTACTCCAAATAACCCAACCAACCTGAAATAGTACTGGAAAATACCAAAGCCAGTAAACCCAAAATCGCTGTGCTAAAAATGACCGAAAAAATAGCGGCATTGAACGAACGATGCTCTTCTTGTTGATTTTCCGTTCCAAATCTAAAATACGCCAATTCCATCCGATGCGTGAAAAACACCATCACGATACCCGCAAATGGAAAGAGATTTAGCACAATACTGTAATCTCCTGGCGGAAGCGCAGCCGTGTACAAGGGCACCAAAACAAAGTTCAAGATGCGCCCCACGATAGAACTCAATCCATAAATCGCCGTTTCCCCAGCCAGTTTTTTTAAGGACATCTTTTCTCTAGTTTGAATTTGGTTGAAAGCTTCGCCGTTTGATAATGGGGTGAGTGTTGTATGGTTTGATGGTTGTGATACACAGCCCTGAAACCATTTACCCCTGAATCTTTCAGACAACCTGATATCAAGGGTTTATTCTAAAAATTCTAACCACTACGTTTGATCGACCTTATGGATTTTAGTGGAAAAAGCATCAAAAAGGCGTTAAAAACAAAATACTGTATGAGCCAAAATGAATTATCAATCAAAGTTATAAGTTGGTGTAATCTCTGACTAAAAGTTTGAAAATCAGTCGCTAAGGCGAGTTTATTTTGTTTAGTCTTTTTGATGTTTTTGGAGCGTTAAGAAATACATATAGTCTTGATTTTTTGTTTCTTTTTTATCAAGAAAAAAGAAAAAAGCATTGATTATCAACTGTTTACTTGAATCATCTTTTGCAGAAAAAACCTTATCTGATGTCTAAGTGCGCAGTAATCTATTCAAATATTTATTCTAAATTTGCGCGAATTTAGGAAAATCAAACGTTTCCCACCACTAAACACAACGCTCCGAACGTTAAAAGGCAATCTTTCGACAAGACGAGAGATTAACAAATTAAACCGATCCAATGATAAATATTGAATTACTAAAAGAAATTTGTAAAACTCCAGGCGCACCAGGTTATGAGCAAAGAGTGAGAGCACTCGTCGTGAAAAAGGTAAGTAAACTGGTAGATGAAGTGCATATAGATGCGATGGGCAATGTGATTGCCATTAAAAAAGGCAAAGAGCGAAAACGCGTCATGGCGGCAGCACATATGGATGAAATTGGATTCATGGTTAGCTTTATTGATGATCGAGGTTTTATCAGATTTGATACTTTGGGCGGTTTTGACCCTAAGACCTTGACTTCGCAGCGTGTCCTGATTCATGGGAAGAAAGATATTTTGGGCGTGATGGGCGTAAAACCGATTCACATTATGAAAGCCGAAGAACGCCGAAAAGCAGTGCCGATTTCCGATTATTTCATTGATACAGGAATGTCGAAAGAAGAAGTCGAAAAATACATCTCCATTGGCGATTCCATTACTAGAGAACGCGAATTGGTAGAGATGGGCGATTGCGTCAATAGCAAGTCTATGGACAATCGCGTTTCGGTTTTTATTCTTTTGGAAACGCTTCGTGAACTTCAAGATCAAACTTTGCCTTACGATTTTTATGCCGTTTTCACAGTGCAAGAAGAAGTTGGGTTGCGTGGTGCAACTTCAGCCGCCCACCACATTAATCCTGATTTTGGCTTCGGTTTGGATGTAACGATTGCCTTTGATACGCCTTCTGCGCAAAAGCACGAAAAAGTCACTGGTTTGGGCGAAGGTACTGCCATTAAGATCAAAGACGGCTCAACAATTTGTGATTATCGCATGGTGAAGTATTTGAAGCAAACAGCTGATAAACACGAGATTAAGTGGCAACCAGAAGTCCTTCCCGCAGGCGGAACAGATACCGCCGCTCTGCAACGCTATGGAAAGAATGGCTCAATCGCAGGTGCAATTTCTATTCCACTCCGCAATATGCACCAAACTATCGAAATGGCGCACAAAGCTGATATTCGCGCGACGATTGATTTGCTGAAAGTCGCTTTGCAAGAGTTAGATGGATATGATTGGAGTTTTGAGGGTTTGAAAGTTGGGAAACAAGGGGAAGAAAGCATTTTTGGGTAGCAGCACTTTTTCCAGTAACTTCCCGTTACTAGGAAAATTTCATATATTTTGACAAAAGTTATCCAGTGACAGGAAGTCACTGGATAACAGTACTTTACGGTGTTTGAAGTTTCCTAACTTCAAACCAATATCTACTCGTTTCCAAGCGAGCAGATCAATTCAACGAATCAACAACTAAACAAATTACATCCACTATGAGCCAACTCACACCACAACTCATCCTCGGACTCATTGGAGGATATTTCATCGTCCTTTTAATCATTTCTTTTCTCACGAGTCGCAAAGGGGGAAACGATGATTTCTTCGTGGGTGGACGAAAATCGCCTTGGTTTTTAGTGGCATTCGGAATGATTGGTGCATCGCTTTCGGGCGTGACTTTTATTTCTGTTCCAGGAGCAGTCGGCGCATTGCCCGAATTCATGGAACGAACAACGGGCGAAGCGACAGTGCGGCAGAATATTCAGTTTTCCTATATGCAATTGGTCTTTGGCTATTTGCTGGGTTATGCGGTGATCGCTTTGGTGCTACTACCGATTTATTATCGAATGAATTTGACTTCGATTTATACTTATTTGGGTAATCGCTTTGGGACTTCTTCTTACAAAACAGGTGCGACTTTCTTCTTGATTTCCAGAGTTTTAGGTGCTTCGATGCGTTTATTTCTGGTGGCAATTGTATTGCAAAAATTTGTAATGGACAGCTTTGGAATCCCATTTTTTGCAACGGTTTCGATGACGATATTACTGATTTGGATTTATACTTTTCGAGGGGGGATTAAGACGATCGTTTGGACGGATTCTTTGCAGACAATTTGTATGTTGGTAGCAGTAGTTTTGACGATTTTGGGGATTGGAAAAGCGATGAATACGGACGTGAGTGGTTTGATTAGCTTAGTGAAAGAGAGCGAATATTCTAGAACTTTTTTCTTCAATGAAGGTTGGTCAGACCCCAATAATTTCTTCAAGCAATTTTTCGCGGGGGCGTTGATTACGATCGTGATGACTGGACTCGACCAAGATATGATGCAAAAGAATTTGAGTTGTCGGAATTTGAAAGACGCACAGAAAAATATGTTCACTTTGAGCATTATTCTAGTCTTCGTCAATTTGCTGTTCTTGACGCTAGGCGCGCTGCTCTTCATTTATGCTGACCACGTCAATTTGGAAGTTCCGGCGAGAGTAGATCAACTCTATCCAACCCTAGCTTTAGAAAACTTAACTCAAACCTTATCGCCAGCGATTGGAGTTGTGTTCGTCTTGGGCTTAATTGCTGCTGCTTATTCCAGTGCTGATTCTGCACTCACTTCTTTAACGACTTCTTTTTGTGTAGATTTCTTAGATTTTGAAAAAAGCGAACGCAATGAAGATGAGAAGAAAAGAATGCGCCTTTTTGTGCACATTGGCTTCTCCGTTTTGCTCTTGATTGTTATTCTGATCGTGAATGCAATGGACGATGATTCGATTATCAATAAGCTGTTCACTTTTGCGGGTTATACTTATGGACCATTGCTTGGACTGTTTGCTTTTGGCATGTTTACAAAACGAACTTTGAAAAACAGCTTAGTTTTTCCAATCTGCGTCGCTGCGCCAATTTTGACTTATTTCTTAAATATGGGTTTGAGTGAAGTGGGCGTAAATGTAGGATTTCTATTACTAGCGTTGAATGGCCTATTAGCTTATTTAGGCTTATTAGTAATCTCTAAAAAGTAAGTATAAAAAAAGGTAAACTGCTGATACAGTTTACCAATTCGTAATGTCCTTTTTCATCAGACAATTATAACTCTGATGCAAAAGTACACTTTTTAGCGAGAATTATATATAGAAAATTGTTAAATATATTTTCTAGCCAATAAACTACGTGAATGCGTCACTTAGAATGACACGCTAATTAACGTGTAAAATAGTTGGCGTTTCAGTCTGAAAGTAACAATATCAAGCTAGCGGATACACTCGTCAGTTCTTCGAATTCTTCTCGCTTCTCCATCTCTGATTTCCACTTTCGTATTTCCGCTTTTTCTATTTCACTTTAAACCAAGTCTGCGTACGGTACAATCCTGTCCAATGCTTTCCTCTCACTTGTAACTCATCATTTTTTCCATCCTCATACCACATAGAAACTTTATACTCACTGCCATTATTAGGGTCAAGAATCGTTCCGCCTTTCCAGTAATCTTTATAAGAAGCTAAGTTTTCTACGATCACCATTCCCATTACTGGTTTATCCTTTTTATCACCGTCGCATTCACTGCAAACTGCATCTTTCTTGTCCGTTAAAATTTTAATGACTTTGCCATAAAATTTTCCACCCTGCTCGTAGATTTCAACGTGAGATTTAGCTTCTCCAGTTTCATCATCAATGGTTTTCCAAACCCCAATTGGTGAAGATTGAGCGATCATAAAAGCAAAAGCTAATAGCAAGCCTGATGTAGCAAATAATTTTTTCATAGTAATATATTTGAATTAATATTAATAGAAGTCAGATCGCTTTGCTATCAGAGGACAGAGTCCAGACTGTATTGCGTCTGACTTCTGACAGTTCGCCTAAGGCGGACGATCTGACTTCTAATCTAAACGTTTGGTATCCACATAGAACAATTCCGTAGCAACCTTAAAATCTGCTTCGTTTGTCTTAGGAAGCGTTGTTTTTTTCCATTCCGAGGTGGGCTCAATTCGTGTGTAGGCATTTTTCGTACCAACTAAAATCGGCATATCTAAGGCTTCCACGTCAGTTTGCCAGCGATACTCGACTTGTAGTTTTTTTCCTTTTTGCTTCAAGCGATACTCCAAAACTGGAATGCTTGGATGAAACAAATACTGCTCGAAAAACGGACTGTAGTCTCGTTTGGTACACTGATTCACAAAATTAACGAAATCTTCAGTTTTTACCACCGAAATGGCGTAACGATTGTAGAATGAGCGCAGTAGATCAAACCACATTTCGTCGTCAGCAATGGCGTGGCGAAGTGTATGTAGCATCCAAGAACCTTTGTAATATTGATCGCTACCACCCCAACCTTCAAAATTGACGTTCAACGGTCCAACAATCGGCTCTTGATTGCGAATGAAACCGCGCTGCGATTGTAAATAGCGCACCGCATCTTCATAAGTCGTCGTACATTCTACGTACAAGGCTTCCATATAAGTCGTAAAAGATTCGTGTATCCAAACTTCGGCGATATCACCTGCGCTAATGCTATTGCCAAAATATTCGTGTCCCGTTTCGTGTACAATGATGTAATCCCATTTCATATCTGGAGGAACCAAACCACCCAAATAGCCGCGCATATATTTATTGCCGTAAGCAATTGCACCTTGATGTTCCATACCCAAATAGGGCGTTTCCACCATACCAAAACCATCTTCCCAAAACGGATACTTTCCAAAATATTTTTCAAAGCAAGCGAGCACTTTGTGTGTCTGTTTGAAGTGTTTTTTGGCTTTTTCTAAGTTGTAGGATAAAACGTAATAATCCAATTCTAAAGTGTCGCCATCTTCTGCGGTATAGGTCTCTTTGAAGTTGGCATAATCCGCAATATTGACGCTTACGTTGTAGGAATTGATGGGATAGGAAACGAACCAATCATAGCGTGTATAGCCGTCTGGCATCGTCTTTTTCTGTCGCAATTCACCATTGGCAGCACAGACTAAGTCATCTGGCACTGCAATTTTAATACTCATGCTATCTGGCTCATCCGTCAAATGATCTTTGCACGGCCACCACATACTCGCGCCATCGCCTTCACAAGCTACACCCACCCAAGGATTCCCATTTCTATCTTTATCCCAGACAAAGCCGCCATCCCAAGGTGCATTTTGCGCAATGGTTGGTTTGCCTTCGTAGTGTACGCGAACTTGGCTACTTTTTCCTTTTGCAATCATGCTTGGAAAATCAACAAAAAACGCATCGTGAATCCGCTCATGCGGAATCGTTTTTCCATACCACTCCACCGACTTTACTTTCATGTTTTTGTACAAGTCCAACTGCAAACGATCAATGTCTTCTACTGCCTCAAAATGTACATCTACAAAACCACTCAAAAAGCGATTTTCCACGTCTACTTTGATATCTAAATTATAGAAAGTGACATCAAAATTAGTGCGTTCAGGACGGAGCATTCCGCGGATGGTGTCAGCTTCGGTGAATTTGTATTTGGAGAAGTAGTGAGTGTGATTGTGTTTTTGGGCAGAGAGGGAAAGGCTAACTATTATGAAAAGGAAAAAAATGAGTTTTTTCATATTTTATGATAATTGGATTATGTCTTTAAATGCAAAAAAAGTTAGAGTGAGGATGGACTTACCTACCTTTTTACTAACAATGAAATAGTACGATCTACTTGTTCTTTGATAGTTTTATAAACTTTGGTTTGGTTCTCGTGAGAAGCAACTGGTTTGCCGTTAGGCATAATAACTTGTAGCTTACCAATTTCCGATTCTGCCCAACCAGAGTCTTCTATGATTATTGGAACAATTACCGTCTCTCCTTTTTCAGCTCTTTCCATTGCAACTTTCATTTCTTTATCAGAAATATAACTAGATAACAAGAAAGAATTACTGACTAAGAATATTATGATATCAGCTCTCTTAAGGCGATCAATAATAACTTTTTCCCACTCTTGTCCCGCTATGATCTCGCCATCAGTCCAAATATTTAGTTTTCTACCTTTATTATTAATTTCTGACAAAGTGTTTGAAATCATATTTGCATATAGTTTATCTTTAGCAGCGTAAGAAATAAACACCTCAATAGATTTGTCGGAATCAGAAGAAAAATCATAACTAGAATCCCAAACGGGCTCATTTTTTTCTAATAATTCAGCAAAAACTTTATAAGTATTCGCCATACTCAAACGATCTTCCACTTCATCCTCGATCATCGAAATTTTCTCCCCATAAGCGTATTTAGAGGTATGCGACAATTGAATACGATTGAAATAGCTGCTGATGGTACTATCTTTCAAATCTTCATCGTCCATATCGTATAACTCCTTGAATAAATCTGTGAACGCTGATTCGTATTTCTTTTTCCACTCTTTTCGTAAGGCATCTTCGTCAGGTTCTATGCGCGATGGCAATGGATAGAGGTAGAGTGGTCGCAATTCGCCATCGTATTTATAACGATAGTCTGTCGCTGTTCTTGCACGCATCAACACGCCTTCTAAACTTTGAGTATTGGTCGTAAAAACGAGTACTAAAAGGTTGGGCATCAGTGTAGTACAAATACCGCTAGTGTCCGTAAAACCTGTTCGAGAGTCTATGAAAACATAGTCGTACTGGGTTTGTAGATATTGGGCGAAGTATTCAAAGAAGTAAGGAGAACTTTGAAAAAATGCTCTCCAGTCAAAATCTTGCACTTTGTCGGAGTAATCAGTATTAAATGTCTTACCTGCTTTTACTAAACTCAAATTCTCTATATCTTTTACCTCAATAATGTAGTTCTCAAAAGATCGCCTAAAAAGACTTTTCAGAAAAGATTCCTCATATACAATACTACTATTTCCATAATTAGTAGCAGGTTCTTCTACCATCGCAGGTGCAGGTTTTCTGGATTTCAGATATTCTTCTTGATGTGCTTTCCTTGCATAATACATAAACTCGATCAAACCTTCTTTGGAGTTAAATTCTTCTTTGTCGCAATACGGCTTAAAATACTGATACAATCCTGGAGCTTCCATATCCCAATCAATTGCCAGTACCTTGTGCCCTTTCTGTGCAAAATAGGTAGCAATATTAGCAAGTGACATAGTACGTCCTGTGCCTCCTTTGTAAGAATAAAAAGTAACTATATTTCCAAATCTCATGCGCTCTAGTTTATAAATTGGTCTTTTTTGTCTTCAAAATCTAAGTATCCTTCTTCCATCAAAATCTTTACGGATTCATCATCTGCTGAGGGTAAAGAAAAATCTACACTATCATCATTTTCATAATCTTTTAAATCATTCAGACACTCTCTCACTCGATCCGCAATGATGTGAGTTGCTTCTTCAAATTTTCGTCGCTGACTGGCTGTGAGATTGCGAAATCCAAGTCGAGTAAATTGTAAGAAGTCAGTTGAGTAAATTCTATTCTCTCGCAAAACTCTAGGAATCTCTTCCTCTTTTCCGCTTAAAATAACAGGAATGATTAATCCAACATCTGCTCTTTCTAAAATTTGTCTTCTTTTTGCTTCTAACTTTAACATAGCACTCAGCTCTCTAGCACAGTAAGGATGATTAGCACTCAAATAGCTTCTAGTATAAATCACAATCATGCAACAACATTTACAAAGTGCTTGCTTGATGTTTTCATCCAAGACATATCCTGGTTTCATTCTTTCAACATCTAAAAAAAGTCGTTGATCACCTTCTAGCTCAAGGCTCAACTTTTCATCTAAACGACTACAAAATTTGTTGATGAAGGATTTCATATCACCACCCAAATGCCGATAACTAATAAAACAAGCGTACTCGAAGTTCATACATTTTTTCGTTCAAGGCAGTAAAGATAGCAAAACTCAAGAGGAAAGTAAGATCGCAAAAATAAGCAAGGTCAACACCATCAAACCAATCACCAACCGAAAAGGTGGATACAAACGATTCAGTAACGGAATGCGATCCGTTAGTTCTGTGAATTGCAGCATGAAGCCAAATTGATCGTCTTCTTGGGAGGAAGTGTTTTTGAAACCCAGCTCTCTCAAAATTTGATTGGCATCAGCAACTTGCATAATGTGAACTTGTATTCTCGCACCGCTGTAGCCCATCGCTTCTGCATTGCCTGTTTGTAAAAGGATTTCATTGAAAACTTTGAATTCGATATTTTCGTTTTCTAAAGCGTGCTTGATGAGTTGCAATTCTGCAACGTTGAAGCTCTCGTATATGTCTATGTAGTCCATGTTACCGTATTCCGATTAGGGCTTGTTAATTTCATTCCTAGACACTTTTTAGTTTTTGTTTAGCTCGCCGCCTAAAGACGGCTCGTAGAGGTTTTTTAGGGCAGAAACAGATTGATTTTAATGTAAAATCGATCTATTTATGTCCTAAACATCCCTCTCCTTTGCGCCGTAAGCGCGGAAGAAGAAAAACGTACAAAAGTGAACTCATTAATGTTGAAAATGGGGAGATAATCAAATTTAGGAATAAAACCTCAAACAGATAATAATCTGTTCTTTGAGGAATCATTTTTTCAAACTTCTCTGCTCAAAAAGCGGTATATTTGTAGAGAACCACCACTCAAAAAATCAACTAACAAAAGAAACAAATCATCTATGAAGAAAGCAGAGAATATCATTGAGCTTTATCGAAACCTCAATCCGTTCAAGCCACTCGACCCTCATATGGATAAAGATCAATTCATCAATTTTTATAAAAATATCATTGATGATCTGCGTTTTCAAATCATCATGGGTGACATTCCGCAGCAAACGCTTTATGTAACTGGACAAACCGGCACCGGAAAGACGACCGCACTACTTTTTCTGCCTGACGAAACCATTGAGCAAGACTTTGAGACGATCAATTTGATGGCGGATGAATTGTTTGATCTGAATGACATAGACATCATTGATATTCTGCTTCGTCTTAGTTTTGAGCTAATAGAAGATCATCCAAAATTGCAGCAGACCTACACCGAGGAGTTGGAAAAAATCAAGAAAAAAGTGGAAGGTCGTTACGAAGAAACCTTGGAAAACAGTGCGGCGAATAAGCAAAATGTTGGTGGAAGCGTTGGGTTTGGTAATGGAGATGGTTGGAAGTTGGGTTTACATCAAATGCTAAGTATGATTGGCGTGAATGTTGATTTCAAAGCCTCCTTGGAGCGCGACAAATCCGTCCGAAAAGTGACGCGTGAAATTTTCACATTCAACAAAGAAGACCTGAAAGGAATGGTCAACAAAATCATCCATGAATTGGAAGAAATCATTGCGCCGAAAAAAGTCCTCTTGGTTTTTCACAATTTGGAGCGACTTCAGGATGCTAATCAAATTAATTCTCTTTTTGTAGACAATCGCCAGTTTTTGGAGCAAATCAATTGCCGAAAGTTGATTTCTGGACCAGTTATTTTGACGACTAACCCTAAATTCATGGGCGAAACACACGTTTTTTCCATCAAATTAGATCATTATCCAGAAGACAAAGATTTGATCTCTAAGCAAACCATTGATCAAAATAAAGCAAACTTAAAAAAAGTCATTGAGTCCAGAATTGCAGAAGGAGCAAATCTCATTGAACCCGACGCTATTGAGCTGGCAATCAAACTTTCGGGAGGTATTATTCGACAGTTTATTTACATTGTCCGTAATGCGGCAAAACGCGTAGCAATGTACAATAAAGAAGGAGCAATTTCGGTGAATGATATTCGCGAAGGGGCGAATCAATACGCTAAAAATGTGCTGGTTTCTTTCAAAATCACACTAGATGAACAGATTGCGATCCTGCGTAGCGTTGCTAAATCACCTCATCCAGACGTAACCGAAGATCATCAAGATACGCTACTTCAACTCATCTTGGGCAATCAAATCATTGTGCGTCAAAACGATAGAGCTTGGTATGTGTTGAATCCTTTAGTAGCTAAAGCAATTGAGTTAGATGATTAAAGATATTTTACCCAAAGGCGAATTGGTTTTAATGCGCGAGTTGGACGTAACGCTTCAATTGCGTGATATTGGTAGTCCGTATTTGGCAGTCATTGGCGTGGATAGCGAAGTTTTGAACCAAGCCATGTACGATTGGCTCAGAAATCAAATTACCGCAGAAGTAGAAACCTGCGAAGATTGGCAACAACTGCCTGCTTTACTTCAATCAACTGGAAAAGACGATACTAAACTCCATTTATTTTCTTGGTATAGTCCCTACGATCAGTATAATCAACTGATTGCCAATAGTCTATTTCATCATCGAGATATATTTTTCCGAAAAAATGTACACGCAGTTTTTGTGATCTCCAATCGCTTATTGCAGCAGTTGCGCACCACTACTTTTGACTTTGTTTCGGTAAGCAGTTTTGTTGGAGAATTTCACGACCAAGCAGCTACGGTCAATTTTGATTTGAACACTTTAACAGGTTCTTTCAGCGAAACCGACGATTATGATGAATTACTTCAAGATTGGCTCGCTTACAGCAAAAAGAGAAAAAGAGATGAAGAAGTTGCGCTACAAAAATTACTGCAACTCGCTCAACAAGCCTTACTCACTTCTAGGTATCAAGCCGCGCAGCAATACTTTGAGGAGGTGAATCAGTTGGCGATCAATCCTTATTACGAGAGCAAAGCCCTGAATGGTTTGGGACAAGTGGCGTATAATCAAAGCCAATTGGAGAAGGCATTTATTTACTTCAATGATGCCCTTCAAATCGCCGTCAAACAAAAAAACAAAGAAGAACAAGCTGATAACTTAAGACGCTTGGGAATGACTCATCGAGCCAAGGCAAACCTGAATAGTGCGCTCAATTACTATCAAGATGCACTCAAATTGTATCGAAAAATTGGAAACCAACAAGGCATCGCAAAAATCCAAAGTTCCATTGGTCTGGTTTACTACGACCAAGGGAAAAATCAGCAAGCCTTAGATAAATTCAAAGCAGCACTTGACCTTAATACAGAGTTCGGAAGCGCCAAAGATATTGCTTCCAATTTTGGCAATATGGGCAATGTTTATTATGACTTAAGCGAATATGACAAAGCATTGCGTTCTGCGCATCAAGCCTTAGAGTTATATCGGAAAATTGGAAATAAACAACTAACTGCCAATCAATTAGGAAACATTGGAAACGTGTACAGTGTGAAAGGCGAATTAGAGGAAGCCTTGCGCTATTACGAAGAAGCCCTCAAATTTCACAAAGAAACAGGTTACCTCATTGGGCAAGCCACTAATGTTGCTAACATTGGCAATGTCTATTTGGACAAAGGCGATTACCAACTTGCTTTGAAATATGCACATCAGGCATTAGAGATATACAAAGAAATTGATATGCCTCATGGTGTAGCCAATCAGTTAGGAAATATTGGCTTTATCTATTTGGAAAATGGTGAATTAGATAAAGCATTGGAGCATCATCAACAATCGCTACAACTCGACCAGGAAATCGGACATGAGCAAGGTAAGGCAATAGACTACTGCAATATTGGCTTGGTTTATTTGCGCAAAGGCGAATTGGAGGAAGCCGAGCGAGACTTTCAGCACGCACTGGAGCTGCTGCGAGAAATGCGCAATCTGCAAGGCGTTGCCATCAATCTTAATTACTTGGGTGAAGTCTATCAAAAACGCGCAGAATACGCTGCTGCACTCTCCCAACATCAAGAAGCCCTAGTCATTTGTCGCCAAACGGGAGACCTGCAAGGCGAAGCCAAAAGCCTAAGTTACATCTCCAAAGCCTATTTGCTAAAAGGTAACAAAAATGAAGCACTGAAATATGCTCGACAAGCACTAGAGATGGCGAGTCAGATTGGTTTGGGGAAATTGGTGAGGGAGATTGAGGCGGATATTAGAGCGATCAATAAAAAAGATTTGTAGTCTCGACTATGCGATTTTCTCTTTTGCAAGAAGTGATGTACACAGGTTGCATTTTGATGAATTGAACGGTCTCGCATACCTCACGTAGCCCCGCATAGGGGCTATGGCAAGGTATGCGTTGTGTGTGCTGTGCCTCGAATGGGTATCTATTCCAATATCAGTAAAGATAGCGGAATAAATCTTAGTAAACTAAGAAGATCTAGGGAGATGGAAGTTCTCCTCACGCTAAAGTAAGTAAGCGTGTAGCAAGCCGCAAGGGTGCGTCGGGTGACTGGCGATCTAAAGTAAGCGGGACTATGAACGCAGTGTTGCTCAGCAAAAATGATTAAGTATCATTTTAACGAAGAGAACCGTAAGCGGATGGGATGGCATGGAAACGTCCAAAAGGGCGATTAAGGGCTTTCCGACAGTTAGGTGTAGAAGAAAGTTGGGCAAGACGTTTTGCTTATTCTCGTAAAGGCGGTTGGGCAATCGCTTGTAGTCCAATTATGAAGACTACGGTGACGGAAGATCGCTTACGACGAAGAGGGTATATTTCCTTTCTGGAATACTACCTCAAAGTCAAGTACAAGAAGCAGCAAAACAAATCAAAGGCGACCAAACAAAACAGGTAGTCTGTTCTATGAACCGCCGTATTCGCGATCCGAACGTACGGTGGTGTGAGAGGTGTACTGACAGTCACTCGGCTGTCAGCCGCCTACTCGATTACATTCAGTTTTTTATTTTCATTATTTTATTTCCAGTCATTTTTTCAACGTATTTATCTCCCTTCCTTTTTGACTTTTTCAATTCGGGTATTTCAAACGTCTTTTCTTCAATTTCCATTTCTTCAATTTTATCTACCGTCATCGTTATTGTCATAAATTTGCCAACTGATTTCGTTATTTCTAAGGGAAATGCTTTTGTCACTTCTAAGATTTTATTCAGATATTCAAAGTTATGTTTTTGAAATAAATTATAATCCAATTTGATTTTTGATGAATTATACCAATGATATTCGTCACTTAAATTCCCCCAGGTGAGTTTAACCAATTTGCAGGTGTCATTTTGAATAACTTTGATTGAATCTATTTGATGTATTTGGATTGATGAATTTTCCAGTTGTCGATTGATTATACTTGGATTTTCACCATTCATTATCGTTACATAATCAGAATTAGCTTCAAAAAGATAGATTTGATTTTCGTTGAATTTATAAACAAATCTTTTTTTTTAGTTGAGTTTTCTATTTTTACATAATTACCCTCTTTGAAATAATACGTGATTTTGTCGTAGAAATCTCCTTCTTCTTTCATTCTATCGACAATTATTTCTTTTGTAACTCCCATGTTACTAAACTTTTCTTCATCTAATTGAAAGTCAACTGAATAAGTGATTTTTCCTTCAAAGCTTTGTCCGAAAGAAATTTGAAATATTAAAATTAT
>JBCDFY010000167.1:0-16243 GCA_039176995.1 Bacteroidota bacterium | reverse complement strand
TTCAATCTCTTTTCTCTGTTTCAAAGTGATTGAATAGGCAAAATCATCCATTTTTTCGACTGATAGCTAATTTCCAAGGAATTATGTGAAAGTATAGTCTAACTGACTTCTGTTATCTAACGTCCTAAAATACCTTTGTTAACCCTTTGTTAAGCGTTTGTGCCTCAATGAAATAAGAATTTTCTTTGTGTTAGAAAGCGGCTATTTTAATCCTTTCCTATGAAAAACAGCATCATCATACGAGTCATTCTTCTGGGAGTCGTTGCGATCATCAGCGTGATTGCTTTGCAGACCTATTGGGTGTGGAAAACGTGGGATGTGAAGGAGCAAGAATTCCACGAAAAAGCCTACATCGCATTGCGAAATGTGGCGGCGGAGTTTGGTAAAATGAACACCTTGCCGCAGTACAATTTGATTGATCGGGTTTCCAATAACTATTATGTCGTCAATGTCAATCAGAATATCAATACTTATAATTTAGAACACTTTTTGCGCAAGGAATTGGAAGCAGTTGGTTTGCACGAATGCTTTCAATATGCAATTCACAATTGTGCGTCCAATAAAATGATTGATGGTAACTTGGTCTGTGGTTCTACGAGCAAGGCAGTAGTAGCAGAACAAGTAACCGCAGAGGAGTTTCCGACGCATGATAAATACATTTACTACTTTGGTGTGCGCTTCCCCAATCGCGGTGGACAGATACTAGCAAGTATGATTCCCACTTTAATTTTTTCGGGAATTCTCTTGCTGACGCTTGCCTTTTTTAGCTACTCCATCTTCGTTATTTTGCGTCAAAAGCGACTCTCCGAAATGCAAAAGGACTTCATCAATAACATGACCCACGAATTCAAAACGCCCATTTCAACCATCAAAATCTCGGCAGATGTTTTCTTAAATGATGCACACATTGCTCAAAACGAACGCCTCAATCGCTACGCGAATATCATTAAAGAGCAAAATCAACGCCTTAACAATCAAGTAGAAAAGGTTTTACAGTTGGCAAGAATTGAACGCGATCAATTTAAGTTGAACAAAGAGCAACTAGAACTGCACGACTTTTTGAGTACTTGTGTGAAAGGTACGAAAGCCAAGGTGGAAGAGTTGGAAGGTAGTTTACAAGTCGATTTCGCAGCAATAAAAAGCAATATTTCCGCCGATCCTCTGCATTTGAACAATGTGGTGCACAACCTGATGGACAATGCCATTAAATATCGCAAAGAGCAGCCCAATATTGAGCTAAAAACGTTCAATCGAAATGGTAATTTGGTCTTTCAAGTCCTCGATCAAGGTATTGGTATTGCAAAAGAGAATCAAGAGAAAGTTTTTCAGAAATTTTATCGTGTTCCAACGGGTAATGTACATGATGTGAAGGGATTTGGTCTGGGTTTGTTCTATGTGAATAATATTTGTAAGGCGCATGGTTGGAAATTGCAACTAGAAAGCAAACCTGATGCAGGAACGACGGTTTCTATTGTTATCCCCAAGCAGCAAATCAGTTAAATTAAATAAGAATTCCCATGAAGGCACACTTGCTCTATGTAGAAGATGACGAAACGCTCAGCTTTGTCACCAAGGACAATCTGGAACTAGAAGGCTATCAAGTGACGCATTGCGCAGATGGCAGAACGGCTTTAGCAACCCTCAAAAAACAAGACTTCGATCTTTGTATTTTGGATGTGATGCTACCTGGCATTGATGGTTTTGAAATTGCTAAATCTATCCGAAAAAAAAATCAAAGAATTCCAATTCTGTTTTTGACCGCCAAATCTTTGAAAGAAGATCGCATTCATGGTCTGCGAATTGGTGGAGACGATTATATCACGAAGCCATTCAGCATAGAAGAATTGTTGCTTAAAATTGAGATTTTTCTTCGCCGCAAAAATGTAGTCAGCGCACCACAAGAAGAAGTTGTGTTGAAATTAGGGGAATACAAATTTGATTATACCAATTTAGAACTTACCAATGCGGCGTACGAAAAACGCCTCACTCAACGTGAAGCCGATTTGCTCAAATACTTCTCTGACCATCGCAATCGCGTTCTCAAACGCTCTGAAATTTTAACTTCCATTTGGGGCGAAGATGATTATTTCCTAGGGCGCAGTTTAGATGTTTTTATTTCTCGTCTACGCAAATATTTGAATAAAGATCATCGCTTGAAAATTGAGAATATTCATGGCGTTGGGTTTCAATTTAAGTGTGGGGAGTGAGTATATTTGTTGATTTGTCCCGAGAGCTAGGGATGTCTATTCGTTGATTTGAACATTATCCAATCTAATCATCTCATATCCTATAAAAATGCACATTGAAGAATTCCGCGAATACTGTCTATCCAAAAAAGGAGTAGAAGAGACTTTTCCATTTGATGAGGCAACTTTAGTTTTCAAAGTAATGGGAAAAATGTTTGCGCTGACGGGTTTGGAGCGAATTCCTTTCCAAGTTAATTTAAAGTGCGACCCAAATCGCGCAATCGAATTGCGAGAGGAATACGAAGACGTTCAACCTGGCTGGCACGCTAATAAAAAGCATTGGAATACGGTCATTTTTGAAGGGGATTTAGAAGAGAAATTGCTTTTGGAGTTGATCGATCACTCTTATGATTTGGTAGTGAAAGGTTTGAGGAAAAAAGATCGGGAATTTTTGAGGAGTTTGTAGATGGACAAGCGATAATATATCTTGACTCAATCTTCTTGATCTATTAGATCACTCAATTTTAAGGTAAATCCTTTTAGAACATCCTCTCCAGAAAGCACCTGATCAAAAGTAGAAACATGATCTACGCTTCCATCCGCACGATAGATAAAGACTTGCTCTCCTTGAGGCTCAATGAGCCAAGCTAGACGAACACCATTTTTGATGTAAGTAGTTTGCATTTTTTCTTGTAGCTTTTTCAGCGAATCACTTTCGGAGCGAATCTCCAGCACAAAATCAGGAGTGACATGAGCAAATTTCTTGCGTTCGTCTTTCGGAATAGCCTTCCATTTTTCAATAGCAATCCACATACTATCTGGAGAGCGAACTGAACTGTCTGGCAAGGTTATTCCTGAACTGGAATCAAATGTTTTTCCTTCTTTATACTCTCTATTCCAGTTTCGGAGTTCTCCATTAACTTCCGAATTCAAATTGCCTGTTTCTAAACCTGTCGGCTCCATAATTAAAATATTTCCAAGAGCGTCTCGCTCAATGCGTAACTCATCGTTCACTCTACAAAACTCAAAAAACTGTTTGTCTGTAAAACTATCAATTGACTTTAAAACTAAAGTATCCATGCAGCCAATTTACTTCAAATTTTATTGAAAGTCAATAAGACAGAATCAAAACAAGTATTCTTTCCAATAGGAAAGTCTTCCTCTAGCTCGTACCTTGCATCAAAATGATGAAAAATGAGAGCGAAAAAGTCCTATGGTCAGCACTTTTTAGTGAACGAATCCATTTCTGAGCGGATTGCGAATAGTTTAGTGCAAGACCACCAAAAGGTACTAGAAATAGGTCCTGGACAAGGAATGTTGACTAAATATTTACTAGAAAAAGACTATGAATTGCACGCTGTGGAAGCGGATAGAGATATGGTAGCTTATTTGAATACGCACTATCCAGAACTGAGTAACCGCCTTCATTTTGCGGACTTTATGCGCTTTCGTTTAGATCAACTCTTTCAGGAAGACGCTTTCGCAATCATTGGCAATTTTCCTTATAATATTTCCTCCCAAATTCTCTTCAAAATGCTTGAGCATCGCAAGTCTGTTCTTGAATTGGTTGGAATGTTTCAGAAGGAAATGGCAGAACGCGTGGTGGCTCAACCGGGAGGCAAGGAGTACGGCGTAATTAGCGTATTGGTACAAGCCTTTTATGATGGAGAATATTTATTTACGGTCAAAAGAGGACACTTCAATCCGCCGCCAAAAGTGACTTCTGCTGTCATTCGTTTGACTAGAAAAGAAAAACAAGAATTAGGTTGCGATTACAAACTATTCCGCCAAATCGTAAAGCAAACTTTTGGGCAGCGCAGAAAGATGTTGCGCAATACAATGAAGCCCTTTTTGAAAGGAAATGAACTACTAAAAAATGAGTTTTTTCAGCAACGTCCCGAGCGATTGAGTGTAGCAGATTTCGTGCAATTGACAAATTGGGTGGAAGAAGCAAAAACTTAACATTTCACTATTAGGCGTTGTAAAAAATAAATTGTTATATGTCTTTGTCAAGAATACAAAGTTTATTCTTTTGCTATCTTAATATAATGGCAAGCAAATATTTTGCCAGAAAACCATGGCTTTAAAATATTGTATTTTTTCTTAATTGAAGAATTGACGCTTAAATTTCAATAACAGTAGATTACAAAAATTTTATATTGGCAAGAATTCAATTGTTCTATAAACATTCGGGATTCATTTTTTAAACACAACAGTTTAATTCATTATGAAAAAAATTGAAGCAATCGTTAGGCTGTCCCAATTTGATGAAATCAGAGATGGATTGGCAACTATTGATGTCAACTTTTTTACTTTATCAAAGGTAGAGGGCTTTGGTTTGGAAAAAGGCGAGAAGATTAGATATCGGGGAAGTTCCTATGATTCTAAGCACGTCGCACGCTTGAAATTAGAAATATTAGTCGTTGAAGAAAAGGTGGATGAAGTGGTGCAAGTAATTGTTGACAAAGGACGCACAGGAGAAGTAGGAGATGGTAAAATCATGGTTTTTGCGGTAGAAAAATCTACGCGTATTCGTACTGGAGAAGAAGGACGCGATGCTATTTTGCCTTCTAGCTAATGAAAACTCAACGCTAGTCAAGTTCAGTTAGATTCTTGTTCAAAACAACTGCTTTTTCACCGATTCTCTATAGCTTCCTCCAATTGGAATTTTCTCTCCATTCAAATGTACCAAATTGCCTTCTAAAGCAGTGACCTCGTCTTTATTGATAAGATAGGATTTATGAATGCGCAAAAAAGGAGGATTGGGCAGCTCTCGTTCCAATTTTTTCAGCGAGCCAAAAGCAACGATTCGCCCGTTTTTTGTGTAATATGCTGCGTACTCTTGCATACTTTGAATGTATAAAATGTCTTTATGATAGACCCGATGTACTTTGTGGTCAGCTCTGATGATTTGGTAGGTTTTGGAAGGCGCTTCTGAAACAATTGTAGGAGTAGTTTTTGGTGTTCTCAGCTCTATTTGTTGGCTCGCTTTGTTCACCGCTTGCAGAAAACGTTCAAAGCCAAAAGGCTTGAGCAAATAGTCCGTCACGTTCAATGCATAACTTTCTACAGCATACTCCGAATAAGCGGTCGTTAGAATAATTTGTGGCGACCATTGCAAAGTTTTCAAAAACTCAATGCCTGTTAGTTCAGGCATTTGAATATCCAAAAAAATAAGATCAGCCAATTGATTTTGAAGCATTTGCAAAGCAGTAATTGGATTTTTAAAACTACCCAATACTTCTAAATGAGGCAAGCGTGCTGCATAATTTTCTAATAGCTTTCTTGCCAGTTCTTCGTCGTCGATAATGATACAATTCATGTTCAAGGATTGAATGATAGATTGTTTGAATGGGTGAATGTGAGAACACTTTTATCGAAGTATTGTCAAGAACAAAATCAAATCTCCGCGCGCTGCGAACTCTGCGTGCTACTTTTTCACACTTCGCTACTTAGATCAAATCTAGTTGCAAACAGATCGCAAACTGCTGCTCCTGTTTTTCAATTTTCAACTGATGCTTCTTCGGATACAACAACGCTAATCTTCGCTTCACATTTTCTAAACCAATACCGCCCACTTTATCCTTTGCAAAACTTGCCGAAGGGATACTATTTTTTACTTCAAAGATCAACTGTTGTGCATCTACTTTCAACTCAATTTCTATCCAACCTTTGTTCTGATCTTCGATTTTACTATGCTTAAATGCGTTTTCCACAAAAGGAATCAACAAAAGCGGTGGTACTAATGCATTTGGCTGATAGTCCTCTAGTTGTAACTGAATATTCATACCCTCGCTATCTTTGAGTTGCTGCAGGCTAATGTAATTTTTCAAGTAAACAATCTCTTTTTGTAGCGGCACTTTCTCTGCCTCACAATCATACAACATATAGCGCAACATCTCTGACAACCGCAGCAGATTTTCGGGTGCTTTTTGAGATTGTAACAGAGTCAAAGTGTAAATATTATTCAAAGAGTTAAACAGAAAATGTGGATTAATTTGCGACCGCAAAAACTTAATTTCTGTTTCCAATTTTTCCTTTTGCGATTGTACGGCTTCTTTTTCCTTTCGGGTCGCATAATTGGCAATTTCAAACAAAGTGCTTCCCAAAAAAGTAATTAAAAAAGGCATAAAACGATTCAGCCACTTGAAGCCATTATAGACTTTGGAAGGAAGATGACGTGGTAGACTACTGCGTTTACCTTTTGGTTGCCACCATTCTACCCAAGGCAAAGGTTCCCAATAAAGCAAAAATGTTATGATTGCAATTAGTAAAATTCCGATTAGTACGAATAAAACCTGTCGCTGAGAAAAGAAATAGCGCGGCAACAAATAGCGTAAATTGACGACCACCACAATCGCAATGCCTAAAAACGCCACCCAACTTCTACTAAAGTATCGTCTGGGTTCTTCCCATCCATTTAGTAGCATGAAAGTGATGAATAGCCAAGTCAATATCCAGAAAAGCGTTTGGCCAACTAGGTTGGAAGAAGTAGTAGTGGTGGACATACTCAATCTCGCAATAATTTAGAGATCAAATGTAAAGCGTATCGGCTATGCCCGATATATTTTTCAATGAAAATGGTGCTTTCTTCAATGTTCTGCGCAAGAAATACTTGACGCAAGTTCTTATGTTCGCTGACTTTTTAGAAATCGGCATATTCTCAATTATTAAAGAGCAAAACCAATGAGTAACGAAAACACCATTTTGGGGCAAATTAAATCTATTGATGAAGCAGATAATGAATATTGGGGGCGAGACAATTTTCTAAAGTACTAGAAGCTGTTTGAATTTGGTATTTGAAAATTATTATTGCTCATTTTTCTACCAATTGAGGTGTTAAAAGCGGAGTTTAGCCCCAACTAAATGAGCATTTTGGCAACGAATGTTTACTAAACTTATAAAGGTTAGTAAACATACAATTACTTCATCAACAGGTTTAACAACAGATTACAAAAGCCCTCCTGCTTCTCTATAAATCACAGCTAAGACTACTTGCCCAACAGCACGCAAGGTACGTGGATCAATTTTATCAATCGTATCGCCTGTGGTATGCCAATGATCTACGAAAGGTGGTTGTCCGTCGTTCGGTAAATTGATAATGTCAATCATTGGAATTTTTGCAATTAGATTGACGAAGTAATGGTCATCTGTCAGTGGTCCTGTGTTCTTGTTTAGGAAGTAATTTCCGTAACCCATAGATTGCGCTAAATCCCAAGTTTTCTTTACGACCCTTGGCGCGTAGGACCTCGAAACTGCGTCTTTTGTAAATTGCGCATTTTTACCGCCTACCATATCAAGCAGTATGCCATATTTGGCGTCGTAACCTTTCTTGTGTAAATTTCTCGCCCAATATTGTGAGCCTAAACACCAACCTTCAGGTTTTCCTTGATCGCCTCCATCACCGTTATCTTCCGCATCAAATAGAATAATGTCAATGCCGATATCAATTGGGTTTTGCTGAATCTGACGCGCAATTTCTAATAAAACACCAACACCACTCGCACCGTCATCTGCGCCCATTACGGGTTCGTCGTGATTGTCTTCAGAAGGGTCATGATCTGCGGTATGCCTACAATCCCAATGTGCTGCTAAAATGACTCGCTTGCTGGCATCTGTATTGTATTGTGCAATGATATTGGTACTTTTATAGACTTCACCCGTGTAGATAGTTGCATCGAAGTTCTGCTCAATCACGTCTGCTCCGAAGTTCTCAAATTTCCCAACGAGCCAATCTTTCGTTTGACGATGTGCTTCAGTATTCGGTACGCGTGGACCAAATTCTGTTTGTTTCTTCACGTAAGCAAACGCACTATCGCGATCAAATCGAGGTACTGTCACAGCCTTGGGTGTTTCTTCTTCAGTAGGTTTGTCATTGTTTGTTGTCCCATCGCTTTGGCAAGCAGCGAGAACGAAGATAGCGAATATTAATAAAAGTCTTCCGAACATGATTATTGATTAGAAGTCAGAAATCAGATCATCCACTTGAAGTGGACTATCAGAAGTCAGACTATTGAAGAATATATTTTAAACTATAGTCTTAATACACTTTGAACTTTCTCTTCCGCTGCTTTGCAGCGAAAAAACCTTTTGGAGCGAGTGTTATTATTAGGCGTCTCGCCTAATAATAACACTCGCTCCAGAAAAAAACAAGGCGCGCCAAAAAGCAAAACAAAAACACCAGCATAATTAGTTTGCATAGTGTACTTAATCCACCTTGGTAATATGTATTTTGAATTTTATAAAAAATTAACTAATTGACAGCTAAATATTTATTTTCTCTAACCACAAAGAAATTAAAGGATACAAAAGATTAATCTTCCTTCTTTGTGTTTCTTTGTTCCTGTGTGGTTCAAATTTCTTTCGGCTCGCTCTATTAGCCTTAGTGGTTTAATCAAGAAATTCCCCACAAAAAACGTAAATTCATTGCGAAATCGCATAGAAAAGTCTATCATTCCTCAAAATCCTTGCTATGTCTCAAATGCGTTGGTTTGTTTTTTTACCGCCTTTCCTAATCCTATTAACTGGCTGTATCTACAGTTTCGTGGATGCCGACAGTTTTCTAGCGCAGATGAAATTCCTCAATCAATGGATACTCGAACGCTTCGGTTGGTTGTATTCCGTTTCCACTTTTGTATTTTTATTGATTTGTATTGCAGTCTACGCTTCTCCCTTAGCAAAAGTGAAAATCGGAGGAAAAATGGCTCAACCCCTGCTGACTCGCTGGCGGTGGTTTTCCATCACTTTGACTACCACCGTAGCTACAGGTATCCTTTTTTGGGCAAGTGCCGAACCCCTTTCGCATTTGCACCATCCACCAGCTAGTTTAGGAATTGAAGCAAACACGCCCGAAGCAGCTCAATTCGCCATGTCCACCATGTTTATGCACTGGACATTTACGCCTTATGCCGTCTATACTTTAGCAGGTTTGATGTTCGCAATCACTTACTATAATCTGAAACAGCCGTTTAGCATAGGAGCGATGCTTTTTCCGCTCTTAGGTAAACGAGCGAATAGTTTCGGAAAAGTAGTCGATGCGATTTGCTTGTATAGCTTAGCGGCAGGTATGGCAGCTTCCTTGGGTGCAGGTATATTGATGATTGGTGGTGGTTTAGAATCACTTTTTGGCGTAGAGAAAGATCCACTTTTGTTGGCGTTGGTTACCTTGGCAATTGTAGCGTGTTTCATCATTTCGGCGGCAAGTGGTTTGATGAAAGGCATTCGCATACTTGCCAGTTGGAATATTCGCATTTTTATTGCTTTCTGCATCTTTTTGTTCGTATTTGGACCGACGACTTCGATGTTAAAGTTGGGAAGTGAAGGCTTGCTAGAGTATGGAAGCCATTTCGTACAACGAAGTCTTTACAATTTAGAAATCAAGGAGACTACTTGGCTGAATGATTGGACCGTTTTCTATTGGGCAAATTGGTTGGCTTGGACGCCTATTACGGCACTTTTTCTAGGGCGTTTAGCTTATGGCTATACGGTAAGAGATTACATTCATTTCAATCTACTATTTCCTTCTCTTTTTGGCTGCATTTGGATGACCGTTTTTAGCGGAACAGCAATTCATTTAGATATGGCTGCGAATGGAACGCCACTTTATGATACGTACAGTCAGCAAGGTGCAGAAAATGTAATGTACGCCATCTTTGAATACTTGCCATTAGCTGCTTTGATGAGTATTATTTATCTGCTCATTTCTTTTCTCTCTTACGTCACTGCTGCCGATTCCAATACTTCTGCCATGAGTGGCATCAGTGCCTCTGGCATTTCTCCAGAAAGTCCTGAACCTGCTTTTCCCATTAAACTCATTTGGGGCATTATCATTGGAGTTATCGCTTGGGTTATGGTCACTTTTGCGGGCATCGATGGTATTCGAATGAGTTCCAATTTAGGTGGTTTTCCTGCTTTGTTTTTAGTTATTGTGGTAGCAATTGGTATGGTGAGGTTGATTTTCAGAAAGGAAGATTTTTTGTAGGTTTATAATTACAATAGTCCGTGGTGATTTTAGAGCATGTCCAAATTTTATCGTTCTGATAGCCAATATCTTATGAACCTGCCGTTGAAATAATTAATTCATTTCCCGATAGTTATCGGGAGCTAAACTCATAAATTCTTTCTTAGGCAACCCGATAGCTATCGGGTAACCTATTGACGATCAGTTAAATAAATTTTTAGACAAGCTCTTAGAAAAAGTATTAAGGTCAAAAAAGATTGAAGTAGTAAAAACAGGCAAAAAGAATTAAGTTAGAAGTTCTGATACAACTAACAAACAAAACTTTTTGCCCAATGAGTATAAATACAGTGTAATCTAAGTTTCTTTAAATTTTGAGAAGCGAGAAAAGCCTTAGCTTTTCGAGCTTCAAAAAAACACTCGCCGCCGTCGAAGATGGCGGCGGAAAAGGTGTTGAGGGAGAAAAACGGTTTTTTCAAAACCACTTTTCTTCCTCAAACTCCTCTGGTTAAAAATTGCATAAAACTTAGTTTACAGTGTAATAAAGTTACGCAGCAAATAAATATTGCACAAAGTTCCAGAAGTTGGAAAATGGCAAGATCACTTTATTGTCCATTTATTTAGCTTGTGGCTATCCATACGTGGTCGTCACAACTATGTGAACCTAGCTCGCTATAGAAAGTATAGAGAGGATACCTATCGACAAAATGCAAGCCGTCCGTTTCCTTTTCTTTGCTTCAATAGCTTGCTAGTAGAGCAGTATTTTAGTGAAAGTCGCCTGCCGGTCTTTGACCCTACGTATGTATCCAAAAGTAGAAAACATACTCGTGGAGTGGGCTATTATTACTCGGGCTGTGCAGGAAGAGAAAAATGAAGTTTGGAATTTACAGGTATTGCTGCGGTTGATTTAGGTATTAAAAAGGCATTACATTTGGAGGCGGTTCAAACACTATTTGATCCAGATAAAGAGACTTTGTTAGCGTATTATGCCCGAATACTTGTAGAAAAAAAAGAAGAGTTACAGCTTATTTCTAAGCTAGTTGCCGCAGATGCTTTTTTTGCTCGTGCGCCATTTATGTAAGCCATCACGCAGGCTGGCTTCGAGCTAGTCACTCGCTTACAAAAGAATTGTTATCTGCGTTATTTGTATAACGGATCAAGAAGAAAGGGCAGAGGGTGTCCTAAACAATTTGACGGACAGATTGATCCACGTAATCTTCGAGCAGATTATTTCAAGGTTTTCGATCAAGCAACAGATAGTTCTTGGATTGCTTATCATGCAGTTGTTAAGGAGAGAGCTTGGAAGCGATCAGCTAGTGTGGTTATTATTCATGATTTTGATGAAAATGGTCAAATTAAAAGCTATCGAATATTTGCTTGTACAGAGACCGAAATGTCAGGCAGCCAAGTAAAGTATAACTATGAAGCTCGCTATCAAATTGAGTTCTTATTTCGAGATGCCAAGCAAGAAGCAGGTTTAGGGCATTGTCAGGCACGATCGGAGCAAAAACTACACTTTCATGTCAACACTGCTTTGACTTGTGTGTCTTTAGACAAAGCTGTGCATTACTTATCTAATTCTGAACAACTGAAAGAGCCTTTTCGATTCAAGATGCGTAACTATTTAGCCCCCTTCAAAGATAGTAGAAGGATTACCCTCAAAGATTGATTTTAGTTCATTGAAAATATTGAGATTGTTTTTGCGAGTGGAAGAGATATACCCATAAATTCTTGCGTGTTGATCTGCACCTGCTTCGGTGCGAAAACATCCTGATACTTTCTGTTTGGTCTTGATCGGTCTTAAATCTCGTTTTGCCAGATTATTGGTAAAGGGGACTTCTTGATGAAAGGCAAAAGCCAGTACCACCTCTCGGCGTTTGACCAAGCGGTTGAGTAAATTTCGATCTTTAGTTGCCTTGGGCTTTCCTTTCTTGCCTTCAATTTTTTGTGGCTGCGGTTCGATAGCGTCCACATATTGAGCAATACGCTCAAAAAGTGCTAATGCTCTTTGTTGCATTGGCTTTGGAAGGACGCCATCATTTGCTTGGGTCATTTTAAATAAGGTGAATAAGTATCGTTGAAACCACTTTGCCCAAAGGATATTTTTTTCCTGCAAAGCCGTTAATTCTCGAATAATGTGTGCGCCACAAAGAGAATGTTGGCATCCTGTAAATCGGAAGTAACTACTCCAACAATCGTGGACAAGCCAGCCTGAAAAATCAGGCAAAATCGACAGGGTATCTTCTAATGCTTTTCGACCTCTTTTGGCATGAATGAAGAAAAACGTAAATAAGGTAGAGGAAAAAGTATGCAGCCAATGCAATTTCCCCGCTACCCGAACACCACTTTCGTCAACATGCCCTACTTCACAAGCGAGTAGTTTATCTTTAATTTGCTACTCAATTGGTGCAAGTAAATCTGCACAGCGACTGTTATTATTACTGATGGTACTTTCATTGATGGCATAGCCAAACAGATCGGTAAAGAGTTGCTGTATCTTTTTTACAGGCATCGCAAATGCACAATTCAGAAGCGTCGTTCAAAGACCTGAAGTCCAATATTTTCAATATTCACAAGACCCGAATCCAAGACGCTCATGCCATCTCTAATTTGATTATGGTCGCTGCTTTTGCACTCACTCTACGCTTAAAATTAGGCTTGAAGTACGACAACTTGAAGTGGTGTAAAAGAATTCATCGTTGGCGAAAAGACCGAAAAGTCTGTTCTATCACTCCTTTCAGTCGTGATCTGCTGGATTACCTCCTTGAAGAAGGCTGTGCCTTCTGTTTTTCTTTCCAATTTTCAAATAACTCCCCTTAGTTTTTTTGGGCGGTTTTAGAAACAAACATAACGAATTTTTAGTTGCGTGTCCAGTTATTCAACTTCGTAATCTTTATACTCATACTCCGCTCTCAAGAACAATTTCTCTCCCTGCTCATTCACACGATAACTTTTACGCAAATGTGGAAAAAGTAAGCCATTTGCCGTCGTAAAACTTTCGTTCAATACATAGCTGATGTGATCGTCATGTTGTACTTGATAACCTAACATTTTGTAATCTTTAGCATCAAAATAAAGCTCCCAAATATCTTGATTGCTGTGGTTTTCGTGCGCTTCTGCATTGTAAACGGCTTTCAATACTTCTACTTGCAAACTATCTTCAATCACTTTCTGACCTCCATGACTCAACTGCACACCTCCATCCAATAATTTAAAAGGCAAACTAATCACGAAAGTCGCACTCAATACTGTATTTTGAAGTGATTGAGTAGAAGTGGTCGTGTCTTCTTGCTCATTCACATATCGCATAGCTCCAACCTTATCCGCAACGATTTTGTATTGTTGGTCTTCTTTCTCCCAAGTAATCTTAACAATATTTTGCTGTGGTGTGTAAATGTATTCGTGTGCTTGCCAAGTTGCTTGCTCTGTATTGCCAGCAGAGTCATATAATACGACATATTTTTGAAATATAATCGTTTTTTTCGACTCCCATTTTTCTAAGCCGCCTGCTGCTTGTACTGCATTTTCTAATAAATGTCTTGCATAAATGTCTTCTATTTTTTCGTACGGGCTGCTTTTGTCATCCTCTGTTTCCGTTTGGCAAGTGAGAAGTAACGTAGAAAATAAAATCAGAAAATATTTCATAGTTGTTTTGTTGATTTATTCGTTTATTTGGAAAAGCCTCCAATGCTCATAATAATAAAACCGAAAGAGGCTTGAACTACAAATGAATAAAAGAACACAAAAAAGTAGAAGCTGTACTCTTTGTGTCCTTTGATTTCTTTGTGGTTCACAAAAAACTTAATGTTCACAAAAGCAAAACTATGCAAAAAATAGCAGTACTTACAGGCGCGGGCATGAGCGCAGAAAGTGGCTTACGGACGTTCCGTGATGCCGATGGACTTTGGGAAGGACATGAAGTGACTAAAGTCGCAACGCCTGAAGGTTGGCGCGCCGACCAAGAATTGGTGCTAGATTTCTACAACCAACGCCGCCGACAACTCAAGTCTGCAAAACCCAATGCGGGACATCTCGCGCTCGTCCAACTAGAAGAGAAATACGACGTCACCATCATCACTCAAAATGTAGATGACTTGCATGAAAGAGCAGGCAGCAGCAACATCATTCACTTGCACGGTGAACTGACCAAAGTACGAAGCTGTACGCATCCTGAATTGGTGTACGACTGGACAGAAGACTTAAACACAGGAGATTTTTGCCAGCGCGGCGGACAATTACGACCGCACATTGTTTGGTTTGGAGAAGCGGTTCCGATGCTCGAAAAAGCCGCTGATATTATGACGCGCGTCAATCGCATCATTATTATTGGGACTTCTATGCAAGTTTATCCCGCTGCTTCTTTGACTGCCTACGCAAATCGAGATATACCAATCCATTACATTGATCCACATCCTTCTGTCAACCATGAATTGACCTTGGCAACGAGTTTGGAGATTATTGAAGCGCCTGCGACGAAGGGTGTTCCGATATTGGTGGAGCGGTTATTAGCAAAAGGCTAGGAATCAACTCGCCTCTCCCAGCACATAAATCTGCCTCAAATCAGGCACTTCTTGCTCTCCCAAATCTTCTAAACTAATGGCATAAACATCCACATTTTCCAGGTATTTCATTTTGGTGAAGACGCCTGTTGCGGTGTCGGGCGTGATGATGCCCATGCTGGTTGGTTGTAGCTCGCCATCAACGATGCGAATACCCCAAAGCTGATATTGTTTGCCTGTTGGAGGAGCAGGCAATTCGATCAAATCTACGTAGACTTCTTCGGTTTCAGGGTTGTTATAAACATTGGCGATTGCTGCTTCTGGCACTTCTGGATTGCTTAGTTCACCTTTTTGCATTTTGGTAGTTTTTATCGAAGGGTCGCGGAGCAGATTGATTTGATCTTGTAGATATTTGATGCGGGAATTGCAGTTTTTTTGAATCTGCACTAAGCGATTTTCTGTGATTTGAAGTTGCTCTTGAGTACTTTCCAGTTTCTTATTATTCAGAAATACTACAGTACCCAATAGGAATGAAAATAATATCACTCCGATGACTGGCAAAGGAGAACGAGATGTAGTTTTGGAGGAAAGAAATTTGACATTTTCTAGCTCGTCAATTCTACTCAAAATTGCTGCGGACAAGCCCTCGCGCATAGGTACGGCCTCACTTTGAGCATAAGTATTTAAGGACTCTTCGATAGCTTCTAACTCGGCTTTAACTTCAGGATAGGCAATAGCATTTTGCTCGACTTCACGTTGCTCCGCTTCGGTCAATAGACCCAAAACATAATGTTCCAAGACACCAGATGCTATGTATTCCTGAGTATTCACTTCGTCAATAGTAAACTTATAACAATGGTTAATAATAGGAGCAATACGCTCAACAACTTCCGTAATTCTCGGATTGCAATCCTCGCTCTCGACTTTACCGTTCCTAAAGGAATGTTCAATTCATCCGTTGCTTCTTGTTGGGTGTATCCTTTTAAGTAAAGCAGATCGATAATAACTCGATATTTTTCCTCTAATTTATTGATTTGTTGATGCAAACCGACATCTTTCACTTGCATTTCTTCGCTGAATGTGACGTTGTTACTTACGTCTTCCTTCAGCGATTTAGATGTTTTATTTCTTTGAAATTTCTGAGTTCGGATTCGATCAATCGCTGTGTTTCGAGCAATGTTGAGACACCAAGTGAATAACTTTCCCTTGGCGCGATCATACTTTTCTGCATTCTTCCAAATCTTGATACAACTATCTTGCAGCACTTCTTCTGCGACTTCCTTCGTTCCCACGATTTTAATGATAATGCCCAGTAAGGCATCTCCGTATTTGCTTAGGATTTCCTTGACAGCTTCGCGTGGCTCACTTTGCAATAAAGATATGATTTGGCTGTCGTTCATAGATCGGAAGAAAGAAAAGGCTTATTATTTAGACAATATGATAACGTAAAAATACTCTTTTGAAATTAAATTTCGGCTTTTGAATTTTTTTGTACTCCATGAATTTGGAGTTTGGACTATAATTCTTGTAATGTACAAGCTGTCCTTTTTGTCTTAACACAAAAAGAACCAAAAAAGTCAAGACTGAATTTCTTTCTTAAC
>JBCDFY010000166.1:0-16274 GCA_039176995.1 Bacteroidota bacterium | reverse complement strand
CAAATATTCTCAAATATTTGTGTAATGTATTGTACACATATTCATTGATTTTTTACGCTGCCACAATGATCGGCACGCTTGCCACGAACTTTGTTCCCACGTCCTGAAAACTAGGTGCTTTCTTCGTAATCAATTGATAACGAGCAATTAAGTTGTTTAAACCTATACCTGTGGAAGCCGCTTTTGTACCTCTTAATTGAAGGTTGTTCTCTACAACAAGCTGATATTGTTCATTGATGAAAATTTTGATTTGTAGTGGTTTAGCTGAGGAAATCATATTGTGTTTAATGGCGTTTTCAAGTAGCAATTGGAGCGTAAAAGGAGGAAGACAATCTTGCCGTCGATTGTCAGGGATGTTGATCTCTACTTTTAGGTTTTCCTCGAATCGCGTTTTTTGGAGATAGATGTAGTGATTCACAAAATCCAGCTCCTCTCGTAAGCTGATGATTTTCTGATCTTTCAGTTCGAGTAATCGTCGGTAAAGTTGGGAGAAATTGGTGGCGTAAGTAGAGGCGCGTTCCGCATCTTGTGTGATTAATGCTCTTAGAATATTGAGGCTATTGAATAGAAAATGAGGATTTAACTGGTTTCTTAGAGATTGAAATTGAGCTAAGGCATTTTCTTTTTCGAGTTGCAGATTGCGAAGTAGTAATTGCTGATTACGTTGTCGTAATTGCTGCGTTTCCAAAGCATTATCTATGATAATTTTTACTTCATCAAAGTCCCAAGGCTTAGTTAGATAATGATAGATTTTTCCGTGATTAATAGCGTTTACGATGGCTTTCATGTCGCTATAACCTGTCAAAATCATGCGAATGACTTCTGGATGAGTTGCTCGGACTTTTTCTAATAATTCCGAACCCGTCATTTCAGGCATCCTTTGGTCCGCGATAATAATGTTCGGCACTTCTTCTTTCAATAATTGTAAGGCAATTGCTCCACTTAATGCAACGTTGACTTTATAATAGCGTCGAAAAACGGCTTTGAAGGCAATCAAGTTGTCTTCTTCATCGTCCACATACAATATATGAAATTCATGCTTCATGCGTTCCTTGTTCTATGGGTAAATGAATTGTAAAGGTTGTCTCTCTTCCTTCCTCACTTTCTACTTGAATATCGCCTTGGTGATTTTGAATAATGCCATAGCTAATGGAAAGTCCTAGACCTGTTCCTTTACCGACCTCTTTGGTCGTAAAGAAAGGCTCAAAAATTCTATTCAAAATAGCTTTGCTCATGCCTTTTCCTGTATTGCTGATTTGTATTTTTACTTGATTTTGGTCTTGCCAAGTTTTGATCTTGATTTGTCCCGTCCCATCAATGGCTTGAGCAGCATTATTGATGATATTCAGAAAAACTTGATTCAACGGACTTATTTGGCAAACCACTTCTGGGAGTTCTCCGTAATCGGTCTGTATTTCAATTGTATCGCTGATGTTGCTTTTGAGCAAAGTGAGTGTGGAGCGCAAGCCTTCATTCAAATCAGCAGGCTGAAATTCTTCCGTTGTATTTCTGGAAAACGTACTCAAACTCTTCACAATGTTCTTCGTTCTCTTCACACCTCTTTCAATGCCCGCGATCAACTGATTGATTTCTGCACTCAAATAGCGCGTATTCATTCGATTGCTCATTTGCACAATCTCCATTTTGGTCTGCTCCAAATTGCTCGTGGTCTTCAGTTCTTCTACCTTTTTGAGCAAGCCTACAATTTCCTGATAATTCATCTTTAACGCCAAAATATTGCTGCTCACAAAACTGATTGGATTGTTAATTTCATGAGCAACGCCTGCGGTCAATTGCCCTAAAGAAGCCATTTTATCCGTTTGAATGAGTTGCTCCTGCGTTTGTTTCAAAGTGTTCAGTAATTCCTCTTTTTCTTCCAGCAATTTCGTAATTCTTATTTGCTCCGCTTGCAATTGCTGATTTGCTTTTTGAGCAGTACGCCAAGACAAAAATATGCCCAAAAGCGACATCAATAAAACGCCAATTCCAATGTATAAACCATTACGCTTGCGCTGTTCCAATGCTTGCTCTTTTTCTAATAAAGTAATGGCTTGCTCTTTTTCTGCGGTCTCGTATTGAATGCGAAGTTCGGCTATCGTTTCGCGCGTCTTTTCATTGAGTAAACTATCTTTCCAAACCGTATAATTTTGAAGTGCATCGAAGGCTTGATCGTATTTTTCAGTTTTGGCGTAGAGTTCAGATAGTCGTTCATAAGTGTTTTTGATGGTCACTTTTCTACCAATGTCGGTTGCCAAATTCAAGGCTTCCTGATAGTAGCGAATCGCTTTTTGGTTATTACCTAAGTTCATTTCCACTTCTCCCAAAAGCGAAAGCGTCTCTGAAATTAGACCTTTATCTTTGCGCTTTCGGTCGTAAATTAATGCTTGTTCCAACATCAATTTTGCGGAAGCATAATCCTCTTTATAGAGGTACAAATTACCCAAATTTGTGACTGCTGCACTGATGCCATAAGACAATTGAAGACTATCGAAAAGTGCTTTCGATTTTAGCAAGGAGCGTTCTGCATTATCAAAATCTTGCAACTCTACTTGTTGTCCACCAATGTTCAAATGGCAAATCGCAATCATTTGAGGTTGCTGCTCGCCTTGCCAAATATGAAGGCTTTTCTTAAAATACTGAATCGCTTTCTTGTAGTCCTCCGTTGCCGAAAAAACGGTTGCAATTTGGTTGTAGGTTCTTGCAACATCTTGTTGAGGTGCAGCATTGCGTTCTTGAATTTTACTTGCCAATAATTGTTGCTGCAAACTCAAAGCATAATCTCCCGTTTGCCGATAAACATTTCCTAAACCTTGATGTGCTTTGGCAATAGACAAACTGTCTTTCAACGCTCCGTAAAGCTCAACTGCCTTTTTGTTAGAAATAACTGCTGCTTCATAATCGCCACTGCGTCTTTCCGCATTGCCTTTCAGCAGATACCCCTTTGCCACTTCTTGAGGAACGTTTTTCTGATTAGCCAATTCAATAATCGGAAGCACCAACTGAATCGCACTGTCGGGATGATCGCGCAACAGTAGCCAAACCTCATTGTTTTGCTTAGCAATCGCTATACTATCTTGCGACCATTGGCTAGACGATTGTTGAGCGTAGAATTTGCTGCTACAACAAAGAATAAGAAATAATATATTCCATTTTATCATTTTCATGGGTTAGAGATATGGTTACGATCTACGATATGTACAAATTTTACCTTCACAAAAAAGTTGATGTAGAGAACTAACTCCTCGTTTGTTTCAAATCAATCGGGCATCGAACCCGATTGATTTGATCAAGGTTTAATAAGGAGAAAAAATCGGCTCTTTGCCGATTTTTTTCTCCTTATTAAACCTTGATGGAATTGGATGGACTCGATGTCCATCCAATTCCAAAACACGTGCTTTTAGATATACTCATTAGCCAAGTGCCTAGTATTGATAAATTCAAAAATAGATTTATTTCCATAAATCGTTTGCTTCAAACGCCCAGTTCACTGCTTGAAATGTTACCTTCATTTCAAATCGAACCTACTTCACTACGCTTTTTTCTCATTTCACTTCATTTCTGGAAAGAATTGATTTTCCCCTCTCAAATTCATCACGTGGAAGTAGATTCAGACCAAGAATGTCTTTTATCTTTAGCCTAAATATTCATAAACACTATGACTGCTCGCGAAATTGAGACTATTCAAGAAAGTATGGAAATCATTCTACCTGATGCAATGGTAGTCGGCACAAAAATGTATGAACGCTTATTTGAAATTGCGTCCGAAGTTCGTCCACTATTCAAAGAAGACATAGAGAAGCAGTCCAGAAAATTAATGAGTATTCTAGTGCACATCACCGCCAACCTAGATCAATTCGATATGCTGAAAGAAGAATTGGAACAACTAGCGATCAAACACGAAGCCTATCAAGTCGAAGCTGCGCATTACGATATTTTGAGAGCAGCTTTATTTTGGACTCTAGAGCAGCATCTGCAAGCAGCTTGGACTCCAGAAATGGCAACTGCTTGGGGAAAAGCCTATCAAGCAATTGCGAGTTCCATGATTGCGACGCAAGTGAAAGCAGCCAAATAAAAAACTAGCCATCAGTTCGACACTAATGACCAGTTACACAACGTCCATCGATTACTGTTTATCTCCTATGTAGTTGATTTCACCATCGTAAATGGTAAACACCAACTCCTTCGATTCCAACCAATAAGCGACGGCATACTCTTCCACCGTCTGCCAAGGAGAAGCATAATATGCTCCATTTGGATTTTCTTGCGGAACGAGATTGGTCTCCAAATCCGGAATCTGATCGCCTGTAATTACAATTCGATCATTCTCCAATCGAGTTACCGTTACTTCATAAGTATCAATGATCGTCAATTCATTGGAAACGATAGTACCTACATAGATACCTTCCACTTCTGCGGCGATGTTAACGCCTTCCTCTTTTTCTAGGGTTTCTTTTGAACAAGAGACAAGGCTTAATGTGGCTAGTACAAATACGAAAAGGAACTTTACTGTTTTCATTTGATAAATGGTTTGTAGTTTGAATAATGATGACACAAAAGTAGGAGCAATCTTTACTCTGCACTACTGAATTGGAGTGAGTTGGGAAAAAGGAGCAGTGAGTTGGGAAGGATGGAGTGTGAAGCATAAAACTCTGCGTTCTCTGCGAACTCTGCGTGACACACTTTTTTGAATACACGCATGGATATAAAGAGTTATCTACTTATTTGTAATTGCAACATCAGTTTTTCTTCTGATTATCTATTCACACCCTACTATATCGCTTTCACCACATGACATTCTTTCTTTACTTCAATAGGCTCGCCTGCGAGAGCAAAACCCTTTTGTTTTGTCTTCGAATTCAAAATTATTCAATCATTCAAATCCATATTATAATGAAAACGACATCAAAAATTTTATTGACGCTTTCCTTTTTATTGACTTTAACGATCATAACTTCTGCTCAACAAAATTATTGGGGAATAAACGTAGGATTAAAAGCTTCACAACCCAGTGGTGCTGCAGCAGAGGAAGCGATTTCTCCAATTGGTGCATTTACTATTGGAGCGAGATTTGAAAAAGGACTCTCTAAACGATTGAGTTTAATGACAGGGATTAATCTTAACGCTAGAGGATTTTCTTTTGAGGAAACGACAGGTTCAGCGTCTGATGCCAGTTCTTTTTACTTTGAACATCGCATTGGTTATGTGGAAGTACCCATTGCTCTGAAATGGCAATTGGGTTCTGATAAAATTGGCTTGCAGTTCATGGGCGGAACAAATCTAGGTTTTGCTACTGCGGTTAAAGAAAATGTGATTCTTACCCAAAGTGTTGAAGGAGAGACCGAAGAGCAACTCAATTCAGAACAGCTCAATTTTGAAGAACTAGGCTACCAAAGATTCAATGCTTCCATTTTATTAGGAACAGGTATTTATATCGGTTTGGGGCGCAGTCAACTCTTTTGCGATGTAACATTGGACACTGGATTGACGCCTCTGATCGAAGGCGAAGACAGCAGCAAATTTGTTGGTGCAGACTTCGTTTTTGGGTTGCGGCTGCCTTTGGGAAAGCAATAATTTATATAGGATATACATTAGAGCTTTCCCAGAATTTATTTAACTGATAATTAGTGGATTGGTTGGAGAAAAACTAATTTTTTTATCCAACCTAACCCATATACGAGGAAAATTTTAGAGCAATTTTTCTTACTTCCAGTTTTTACCGCAGTACCAAACATTGGTTATTAGAACAGTAAAATTCGGATATAATTCAAGCTAAGTTTGCTTTACAATAGCTCAAATAATTCTCTAACATCGTCATCCCATGTTCCGTCATAATAGATTCTGGATGGAATTGTACGCCACGAACGTCATACTTTTTATGGCGAATGCCCATGATGACCCCACGCTCATCTTCGGAAGTGATGATAAAATCTTCAGGTAAATTTTCTTTTTTGACTACCCAGGAATGATAGCGACCACCGATGAAAGTTGCTGGCATATTGTGGAAGAGTACTTCTTCCTTATCCTTTACTTGAATAGGCGTTTCAATGCCATGTAACACATCATCCAAATTGTGCAATTCTCCGCCAAAGGCTTCTCCGATGGCTTGGTGTCCTAGACAAACACCAAAGATTTTCTTGCTGGCTGCGTATTTTTTAATGATTTCTGGTAAAATACCTGCCTCTGATGGAATACCTGGACCAGGAGAAAGTATGATAACATCATAAGCATCAACAGCTTCTAAATCAATCTGATCGTTACGAAAAACGTCAATTTCTTCTCCTAAAATCTCTTGGATATATTGGACGAGGTTGTAAGTAAAACTATCGTAGTTATCTATAACAAGAACCTTCATGTCTTTTGTTTATCTGTTGAATCGTTGATGTATTGAACTATTCCTCAAATCTAAACAGTTCAACACATCAACAGAAATACTACTTCTGCAAGACTACCTTTTCCATGTATCTTCCTTGTTCGCTTTGCACACTTATAAGATAAATGCCATCTGCAAGCGAACTCATATCCATAGTCACGTTATCTTCTGCAAAGTTCCGCAGTTCTTTCAATAATCTACCATTTAGATCAAATAATTGAAGTAGCATTCCTTTAGGAGATAGATTTTTAAATTCGATTTGCAGTTCTCCTGCAGTAGGATTCGGATAGACGTGAATGCGATCATTCAAAGAAATATCATCTGTATCTACAGTTGCGGTTTCGTCTATTACAATATTAAAAGGAACTGTCCCAAACCAACCACCGTCTGTGTCTAGTAATACAAAATCGAAACGGTCGTTTGTCGTTTCGCTACCATCGTGTTCATAAGAAATCAGAAAGCCATCTATATCTTGCTGCGTGAAACTATCTCCCACTTGTAGGGCTACTTCGTTTCGGTACAACGTACCATTTTCAGGAATGCTGACCAATTGGAAGCTAATTTCTGCTGGACGATTGTCTTCATCATCTGCTTCCAAAGTCTCTGTCCAAATTTGGCTACGCTCATTAGGTGGAATTTCAAAAGTTTCATTAGTCACCAAAAAGGGGGCACTTATTGGAATATCTCCACAGGATTCCATAGACCAATTTCCAATACTCCCGCCACCACCAAAACCAGCTTGCTTTACCCGAAAGCGCATTGTCCAGTCACCTGTTATACTTTCTCCATCAAAATCAGCTAGTGTCCCAACTGGTTGCTGAGTGACACCAGCAGTTGGAGGACAAGTAATCTCATCTGGTGCTTCATCATCAAAGCCCAGATTAAAATCCCTAGTACTTCCACACAAGTCCTCAAATAAAATGACTTGTGTACCCGCAGGACTGATCAGTGACATCTCAATAAAACGTACAGGTTGATAGCCACCCGACACAGAAGGGAGATTTAGATCTGTAACGACTCCCTCATCTTCTATTGTGAGAACAGATTCTACCGTTGGCGTTCCGTTACGAGGAATGGTGAGGTTTTCTTCTTTGGCGAATTCAAGGCACTGTACATTGATGGTCTGAAAAACATTAGGAATACTAAAATCGCCATCTCCACATTGATTTTTTGGACGAATGCGCCAATAATAAAGTGAGTTTTGTTCCAAAAACACATCAGGGCGAACCATTGTGGTGGTCAAATCTTCAAAGGAAACAATGAGGTCTTCTCCAAAAGCTGGACTGCTCGCCAACTCAAAATCATAAGTGGTCGCGTTCCCCAATGCGGACCAAATAAAGTCAGTTGTTCCAACGATGCCTTTGGTATTATTTGCAGGTGTTGTGAGTGCAAGTGCAGAGAAATCATTGCTCACTGCGTCAATTTCAATTGGACGGATTAAGGTGTCTACGCCATCAACTTTTGCTACTAAATCAAACGTGAATAGGGCAGAAGCACCTAATTCTTCAATCATGAAAGTGAGCGTAGCATCTTCTCCTGCTGCTATATTTTCGCTTGATAAGGAAGTTGTAATTCCTTCTGGAAGATTTTCAATGCCTAATACGATAGTAGAATCAAAATCAAGTAGCGCGCTTGTGTTGACTTCAACTTCAACGGTATTGGGTAAGCAAACTTCTTGATAAAATGGACTTATTTGTACTGCAAATCCTGGCTCGGAAGGCTCAATAATTCTGAAACTGCGATTAGTAATATCAAAGAAAATATTGTCTGCTGCTTCTACTTTGATTCTTGCACTACTGCTAACCATATTTGGTAGCGTAACAAAAGCGCTTCCGTCATTCGCCGTTTGATCTAATAGAGTGACTGGATAAGTTCTGCCGCCATCTGTAGATAATTTAATATTTACTCTTTGGCAGTTCACTCTTGTATTGTCAGTATTTGCAACATCCCAAGTGACTTCTTGATAGCTACCTGCCTCCAGCGCTGTATTTGCGCCATTAAAAGAAGTAACAATAAAAGGTCCTGCTGTCTCATCTGACTTAAAAGCAACTTCATCCCAAGCAACTGCCCCTACCTGTTGATTATTGTCCCTAACCGTACAGCGGAAAGTCAAGTCGCGTGAGTAGGTCGGTAGTACTTCAACTGGATCATTGCGATTATTGAGAATCGTTCTGATATCAGGGAAAGTTCGCGTAGGGGAGGTAATTGGTTTTTGAGAACGAAAAGTAGGTTCGTTGCCTACTGGATCTCCAATGTCCGTTGTGTTGAAGTCTAAATCATACTGCTCCCAACTGTAAGTTAATACATCACCGTCAATATCATTGGCTTCTGCAGTTAGTTCAAAAGGCGTACTAATCGGAATGGAAAAACCATTTCTCAGAGGAATCTCTATTGAAGGAATATTGTTTTCTGTTGGAATGCTTGTCCCACAAGTGCTTCCAGTACCTTCCCTAGTGTAAAGCAAAATAGACTCAATAGAATTGTTATGATAATAAAACTCTTCTCCATAACTCTGTGTGCCGCAGGCCCGTCCATACGACATAATTGTTACTCCACCTCCTGGCTCATAAGCCGTATTGAAGCTAAATTGATTTTGATCTTCTACGGTAGGACAATTATTCCAAGTGTGTTCTGCACTGAATTGATGCCCTAATTCATGGCAAATAATTCCGATGTAAAAGCGATCTGTGGTGGAGACCTCGCAAGAACTCGCTCTTCCTTTGTAAGAAGAGCCATTGAATTCAGATAGACACACAGTACCTAAAACTGTATTAGGTCGAATGGAAACACCAGCAGCACCACCTGCACAGACAGTTGTGAGGACATGCCCGACATCATAATTATCAATGCCGATTTGACTATTTAAAACATCTACATTAGTATTAGCCGCTGGACCAACTTCTGGATCGGTGTAAGGATCAGTATCTGCGTCTGTAAAAATAACTTCATCGTTATTGGCTACCAGTTCCAAACGAACGGCCACGTCTTTTTCTAACACAAAGTTAATTCGATCCAATGCTACATTCATTGCTGCCAATGCTCCTTGAACTGTCCCTCCATGGCGTTGCCCGTACTCGCCTGTGCACGCTAGCGCAAAACGATAAACGCGCAAATCCCTAGTCGCTTGATTCTTTTCGAAGGGACTATTTCTACCACCAAAAGTGGTTGGGTCTATTTCATAGCCAATACGTTCTCCTTCCACAGCATGCTGTGCTTCGTGATTTTGAGCATACTGCTCTCGAATCTCAGGAGTAACTTCGTAGTCTTTAGTGAAATAAGAAATATAGTAGTCTTTTTGCTTTTCTGCGTATGGATCAATATAGACTTCTTCTCCTTCGTAGGAAAATATAGCATGTAAGCCATTCGGATCAAGACTGAATCGAATTTTATCGCTTTCGTCATCTGCTCTATGACCTGCATAGGAAGCAATTTGGTTGTACTTTTTAGCCAACTTAGGGTGCATATTAGAAGTGCGTTTCACTTGAAAAAGTTCAAGTTCACCATTAGGCAAAGGTAAATACAGCGCAACTGAAGCAAGGGATGAATTGCTTAGATAGGCTTGCAGCTCTTCAACTTCCAATAAAAATATTCCATATTTTTCAGGAACAACTGCTCTTACCTGATTAGCATTGAGCTCAATTTTTTCTTCATTTTGTACCTCCCAAAAATCTTGTGTAAATGAATTTGTTGATAAAAACAAAAAGCAAATAAGTGTAGCAATCAGTCTCATATGAATATTATTTTGTAATTATTTAGCAACTGTGGTAAGAAAAACTTACAACACACAAAAATTATCATTAGTCGTTAGACTTTTGTAAGGATTATGCCAAGTTTCATTTTCACCATCAATCATGTCATCTGCAGTATCAGGTCCCCAAGTACCAGCAGGATAACCATAAACGATAATGCTATCGTCTTCTTCCCAAGCCTCAATAATTGGATCAACAAAACGCCATGCAGCTTCCACAGATTCGCCGTGTGCATAAAGCGTTGCATCTCCTTTCATGCAGTCGAGCAATAGTCTTTCGTAGGCTTGTGGAACATGAGCATCCACTAATTCGGAATAGTGAAACTCCATATCCACATTTTTTACCTTAAAACCTTGGCCTGGTACTTTCATCCCAAATTGTAACGAAATTCCCTCATCAGGTTGTATTCTCATTATCAATTGATTGTTCAGATCGTGGAACTCGCGCTCGCGTTTGAATAAGGGATGAGGAGGTGATTTAAAAGTAATAACTACTTCTGTTACTTTGGTGGGCAAAAATTTACCTGTGCGAATATAAAAAGGAACGCCTGCCCATCGCCAATTGTCCACAAAAAATTTCAAAGCGACATAGGTTTCTGTTTTAGAATCATCAGGTACATCTTCGTGATCGCGATAACCTTCTACTTCTTCACCGCTCATGTCGGAAGCGATGTACTGACCTCGAATGACATAGTCCGCTACTTCTGATTTTTCAATTGGACGAATAGATTGGAAGAGCTTCACTTTTTCCATTCGGATGGCATTGGCGTCGGCAGAATTAGGGGCTTCCATTGCCACTTGTGCCAGAACTTGCAGCAGGTGATTTTGCACCATATCGCGCAACGCACCATACTTATCATAGTAACCTGCACGACCTTTAACTCCCACTTTTTCCGCTGCCGTAATTTCGATGCGCTCAATATAGTTTCTATTCCAAAGGGGTTCAAAAATACCATTTGCAAAACGCGTAACTAATAGATTTTGAACGGTTTCTTTACCCAAATAATGATCAATGCGATAGATGCGCTTTTCATCAAAATATTGTAACAACTCTTGATTCAATGCTTTGGCGGAATCTTCATCGTGTCCGAATGGTTTTTCGATCACCAATCTTTTCCACCCTTCGTCTTCCTTATTCAGACCATGAACTGCCAAGCATTCAGGAATGATTTCGTATAGGAAAGGAGGTGTAGAAAGGTAGAACATATAGTTGCCTTGTGTACTACATTTTTCGTCTAATTTTTCTAATTTTTCTTTTACTTTTCCATAATCTTCTTGGCAAGAAGTATCTATTGAAATGTAGAATAGCTTCTTAGAAAACTGCTGCATTTCTTCCTCTGAAGCTCGATCATCTTTTTCGATGAACTCGCTCTCGAAAAAGACTTTTTGTCTAAATTCCTCGTCCGAATATTCACTTCGACTCACTCCTAAAACTGCAAAGCAATCGGGTAGGAGTTTATCTTTGTACAATTCGTAAACTGCTGGAATGAGTTTTCGTTCTGCGAGATCGCCAGAGGCACCAAAAATGACTGCGATAAGTGGTTCCATATTAATAACAATGAGTGAGTAGTGGAGTAGGGGATGTAGTAATAAGATACTCTCTTTGACGAAAGTTCAAATAATTACGGATGAAGCGCAAATATAGGTCTCACGAAGGACTATTTGAGGAAAGGAGAAGGCTTTTGTTGATTTTATCATCCAGTGACTTCCCGTCACTGGATGATTTTGATTGGGCAAAAAGTTAAGATTTGCATTTATACATTAACATATCCTTCCAAATGTTTTTTGACCACTTCTTTCAAACCCTTAATCTCATTCAAATCCTTCTCCCAAGCAGTTTCATAAGCCAAAACAGAAGAAATTAGAGCATCCAAATCTTGATTTTGCTCATAAGTTGACCATAAATTACCGAAGAATTCAATATGCTTCGCTTCATCGCGCAATGGATTTTTTTCGCCTTTATAGAAGTAAATCAAAGCAGCAACAGCTTTTGCCATATTATCCGGAATCGCATTGAATTTTTCATAGAATGGTACAATTGAACTGAATACACGAGGTCTAAACTTAGAAACGCAATTGAGCGCAATATCCAATAATTTATGTCGAATAAAAGGATTCTTAAAACGGTCAAGTACATCATTGGCATAAGCCTCCAGCTCTTCTTGTGGGAAATCTAGTGTAGGTAAAATTTCCTTAAAAATCACATCTTGGACGTATTCTTTCGTTGGAGAAGTTTCTACGGTTTCTCTCACCAGCTCTCTGCCTGCCAGTACACCAACCGGCACCATAGAAGTATGCGCACCATTCAAAATGCGGACTTTCAAAGTACGATACTTTTCTAATTCATCTGTATAGCGAACATTCAAGCCAATTTTATCAAAAGGCAACAATTGTTGTACTTTTTCAGGAGCTTCGATTGCCCAAATATGATAAGGTTCGGCAGCCACTAGCAACTGATCGTCGAAACCTAATTGTTCCTTAATTTCAGCAGCCGTTGCATGAGGAAAACCAGGAACAATTCGATCCACCAAAGTATCGCAAAAGGTATTGCAATTGATGACCCAATTTTTGAATTCTTCTCCTAGATTCCAATGTTCCACAAATTGTAGAATACAATCTCTCAATTTTTGTCCATTGTCTTGCAACAATTCGCAAGGAATGAAGATCCAACCTTTGGAAGCATCGCCATTGAAATGTTGAAATCGCTCATAAAGCAATTGAGTCATTTTTCCTGGCGAAGATGCGGCTGGTGCATCCGAAAATTGATCGTTAGCATCAAAAACGACGCCCGCTTCGGTCACATTCGTCAAAACGACTTCAAGGGTCTCACTTTTAGCTAGTTTCAAGTACTCTTCAAACTCCAACCAAGGATGAATGACTTTTTCCACACAAGTAATGAGCTTGCTTTTATCCACTACTTCACCATTTTCAATTCCTCTCGTAATGACATGATATAAACCATTTTGTGCTAATAAGTTTTTATAAGCATTACTTTGTGAAGAAGTAGGTTTTACCATTACCACACTACCTTTAAAATCGGTTTCTTCATTTAGTTTTTGAATCATGCTATTGGCAAAAGCACGAATGAAATTACCCGTTCCGAATTCGATGATTTTTGGTGTGAGTTGCGGTTGAGTTGGAATGTTTTGTCTGTTTAATCCTTGCATTATAATGAATGAATGTTTGAATGAGCGAATGTTTGAATGGCTTCAATTTTTGCGTGTAGCATTCGAAGGGCTAAAGAGAAATTCCTCTTTTCCACGGAATGAAATCGTCTTGTCCTAAGCGTTCTGCTTTAGTTTGGTATTCACCACTCGCAGTTTTAATGATTAAGTCCAAAAGTTGTGCGCCAATATCTTCGATGGTCTTTTTGCCACGAATGATTTCTCCTGTATCTAAGTCAATAATGTCTTGCATTCGGGTAGCTAAATTAGAATTACTAGCAATTTTCAAAACGGGCGAAATTGGATTGCCAGTTGGCGTACCCAAACCTGTGGTGAAGACTATCACATTCGCGCCACTTCCTGCCAAACCTGTCGTACTTTCCACATCATTACCAGGTGTACAAAGCAAGCTCAAACCTGATTTTTCGGCTTGCTCTGTGTAATCTAAGACATTGACGACGGGCGAAGTGCCTCCTTTCTTAGCTGCTCCTGCGGATTTCATGGCGTCGGTAATCAATCCATCTTTGATATTGCCTGGCGAAGGATTCCAAGCAAAATCAGAACCAACTTCACGAGCACGTTGGGAATAGGTCTGCATCAATTCTGCGAATTTTTGGGCGAGTTCTTTGCTATCGCAGCGATTGATGAGTTCTTGCTCTACACCATTCAATTCTGGAAATTCTGCTAGTATAGTCTTCGCGCCCAAAGCCACCAATAAATCAGAAGTATGCCCCAATGCTGGATTCGCAGAAATGCCAGAAAATCCATCCGAACCGCCACATTCTAAGCCCAAGCAAAGGTGCTGAAGCGACGCAGCTTTTCTCTCAATTTCATTCGCTTTCATACAACCAACAAACGTCTTTTTAGCGGCTTCTGCAATGAAATCTTGTTCCGAAGTACTGCCTTGTTGTTCTAGAAAATAAATTGGTTTTTGAAAGTCATTATCTAGGCGTTCGATAGCTTCTTTTAGGATTGGAATTTGCGCATTTTGGCAACCCAAACTCAGCACTGTTGCACCTGCCACATTTGGGTGTGTGATGTAACCTGCCAGCAATCGACAAAGCGTATCAGAGTCATCGCGCGTACCGCCACAACCACCGTCGTGCGTCAAAAATTTGATGCCATCTACATTTGGAAAAATTCTTGGAGAAGACTGATTATCAGTGGATTGATGCAATTTCGTCGCTAATAAATCTGCTTCACTTTTGCCTGCTTGAAAACCAGAGATCAATTCTTGGATGCTCAATTGAGGAGCAGTTTGAACGCCATAACCCAATTCTTCTTCCAGCATTTTTTGTAAGGTTTCCACATTACGATTTTCGCAAAAAACAAGTGGAATTACTAACCAATAATTACGTGTTCCCACCTTACCATCTGCGCGATAATAACCTTGAAAAGTTTGGTTTTGCCAACTGGAAGTATCAGGTGCGCTCCAGCTTTCATCTGTCGTTTTTTCGCTAAAACCTTCAGTAGCATGAACTGTGTTTTCGGTACTGATTTTGCTACCTTTCGGCAAAGCGGTATTAACCTTACCTACGGTGACGCCATACATTTTAATTAAATCACCTTTTGCTAGGTCAGTCAGCGTGAACTTATGTTTTTGTGGAATAAATTCTTGTAAAGTCAGAGAAGTTTGCTCTACTGCAACGGTTTCGTCTTTCTTTAAATCTTGTAAAGCAACCGCTATGTTATCATCAGAATGTATTTTCATAGATGTTTTATGCGTGTTTATGAACGGCAAAGAAAATCAAATCCATCCTCATTCTAGTTCGCTGCCCACATTTTTCCCTCCACTTTCACATTTTGTGTTAGGATTTTATCAGCAAATTCTACCTCGCTGGTTTTTCCAGCTTGCTCTATGGTGATATTCTGTAAGAAAACATTAGTGATGGGTTGCGCCTCCACACCTACAATTTTGAAAGGGTGGTCTTCTACTTTGGTGCAAGTGATATTGCTGGCGAAGAAATTATTGAATTTGGTGGGATAATTATTGCCTCGATAACCGTGATAATCCATTCTAAAAATAAACATGGCTTTACGAACTTCGTCTATTTTTAGATTGCGCAAATAGATATTTTGCACTTGTCCGCCTCGATCTAAATTGCATTTAAAATTCAAGGCGTGTTTGCCTGAAATAATGTGACAATCTTCTACAAAGATATTTTGCACACCACCTGACATTTCAGAACCGACACAAAAGGAATTGACACCAGAATTGAGCCGACAATTGCGCACTAACACATTTTTACAACCCACTCTATCCCAAGCATCTTGGTCGCGACCAGCTTTGATGGCAATTGCATCGTCTTCGGTTTCGATGTAGCAGTCTTCAATCAAGACATCTTCGCAACTATCAGGATCAATACCGTCGTCGTTCAAATAGCCGCCGTAAATATTTAAGTTGCGAATCGTTACATTTTTGCTGAAAACAGGATGAATTGTCCAAAAAGGACTATTCTTAAAAGTTAAGCCATCAATCAGAATGTTCTGACAATCATAGAGTTCCACCAAAGTTGGGCGCAACCAATGTGCTGCTCCATCTCCAAAGCCGTCATCTTGTCCATCTCCATCCAAATCTAAAAATCCATTGCCAAAAACGCGCTCATTTTCAGGTGTTTCATCATTGCCCATTTGCCGCAGTTTTTTCTGATCGGGTTGCTGTTTTTCTCGCCATTCATTTGACCAAGTTCTACCATTTCCATCAATTATTCCCTTACCTGTAATTGCAATATTTTCTTGCTGATAAGCATAAATTAGAGGCGAATAATTCCAACAAATCGTTCCTTCCCAGCGTACTTTGACCAACGGCAAATAATGGCTTGCTTCATCACTAAACTTCAACATCGCACCTTCTTCCAAATGCAAATTGACGTTACTTTTAAGATAAATTGGACCTTCGCAAAACCATTCACCTTTTGGAATAATTATTTTTCCACCGCCTTTTTTGCTGGTTTCATTTATTGCTGTTTGGAGTGACTGACGAAAGTTATTT
>JBCDFY010000165.1:0-16481 GCA_039176995.1 Bacteroidota bacterium | reverse complement strand
GTGAAAGTCGAAAATGATTTTTTTATTAATCATTTGTTTTATTTATTTATTGAATTGTTTGATAATATGTTTTTAGTCATAGATTTCTAATTTAATGTAGTATGTATAATTTTCAATTTATAATTATCCATTTTCAATTTGGCGATGACATTGAATCGTTATGCCGCTATTTATTCAATAATAACCTCACATAAAACATCGGATTTCGCAATTTCTTTCGCAAATCAATATCCGTAAACATCGAAGATAGCAGTTCTGTAAATCGCTTATTGTTAGCGATGATTTTGATGACAGGTTGGACTAACCAAGGATAATCTAGAAGTGTTTGTAGGTTTTTACTAATTCGTAATTCATTCCATAATCGTTTGTAGATTTTTTGATCGTAAGCTGCCATGAATTGAGCAGAGAAATCATTCTTTTCCAAACATTCTTTTACTTGTAGAGCTGCATATTGTCCACTGATGGCGGCATTTCCAATGCCTTCTCCTGTGAGTGGATCAATCAAAGAAGCGGCATCGCCAACGAGCAAGTAATTGTCTCCCGAAATTTTACGCTTTTTAGAACCAAAAGGTAAACCAAATCCTCTAATTTTATCGGTCAGTTCCGCTTCTGTAAATCGCTCTTTGAAACGCGGATGCTCTTTCAGAATTCGAGTCAATTCCTTATTCATATTGACTTTGCGCTTGCTCAATTTATCCGTACGCATTCCTAGACCAACATTTGCCTGATTATCTGGTAACGGAAAAATCCAGAGATAGCCAGGATACAATTCTTTCACATAATGCAGCTCAATAAAATTATCCGCATTGATGCCTTTCACGTTTTTGTAGTACGCCCGTACTGCACCTGCGTAGTGCCGATCTTCTTTGTGGATATTACCAATTTGACGCGCAAATTTGGATTGTGCGCCATCCGCTGCGATGACTAATTTGGTTTGAATTTGTAGTTCTTCTTTATCTGTTTTAAGCAAAAAGCCTTCTTCTAGCCGTTCGATATGAGTAATCTTTACACCTTCTAAAAAGTCAATATTTTCGCGCTGTCGCACATAGTCCACTAAAAAATTATCAAAATCTATTCGTTTTGCGACAAAGCCATCTGGTACTTTTTTATTGGTTTGATCTACTCGTACTTTCGATTTCGCGCTGTAATAGAGTTCAATATTCAGCTCTTGAGGAAAGAAGAAATTGACACCAAAGGAATCTGCCTTAATGCTATTTTGATAGTAGAAATCACGAAAAATCTGCTCATCAATCTTATTGAAAACGGAGACCACTTTTCCACTAATCGCATCTCCACAAATTTTATCTCTTGGAAAAACAGCCTTATCCACCAAAGTGCAGGGAATACCTAAATTGGATAATTGTAGAGCTGCCGCTACTCCTCCTGGTCCAGCTCCTAGCACAAGAATATCAGTAGTTTCTTTCATCGAGTTCATATTCTATAAAACGACTGCAATATGTGCATTAATTTTCACTTTGAACTTCGTATCTTGTCGAAGCGTGTATAACAGATTGCAAAAATACCGAAAGTACTTGCTGAGAGCGACTTGTTTTGGATTTGGATGGACGTCGAGTCCATTCAAATCCATCAAGGTTTCTCAAAGATAAAAAATGGCTTTTCAGCCATTTTTTATCTTTGAGAAACCTTGATCAAATCATGGCGGTTCGACACCGCCATGATTTGAAAAAAGTAGAGATCAGAGTTTTTGTTGCCTCAAATCTACTGTAAAAGTGCACCTTAGAATACACACATTTTATTACATCAATTCAAATTGAGGAAGATGAAGAAATCAACAAACACCCGAAGGAAATTTTTAAAGCACGGTGCAACGACGGTTGCTGCATTCACCATTGTACCTAGATTTGTGCTTGGTGGCAATGGATATCTGCCTCCCAGCGACAAAATTACGCTTGGCATTATTGGTACGGGCAAACAGAGCAAAGGATTGGGAAAGCGTATGATGGAATTGCCCGGTACTCAAATGATTGCTGCTTGTGATGTAGATCAACAGAAATTGAAGCGTTTTGAGCAAATGGCGAACGCCTATTATTCAGAAAAAATGGATAACGATAGTTATCGCGCTTGCAGGACTTATGAAGACTACGAAGAACTCTTGAATCGCGATGACATTGATGCCGTAGTCATCGCAACACCCGATCATTGGCACGCGAAAATGTCCATAGATGCGATGAAAGCAGGCAAGGACGTGTATTGTGAAAAACCTTTAGCGCATACAGTTGAAGAAGGACGATTGATGGTGAAAGCAGCAGAAAAGTATGATAAAATTCTGCAGACAGGAAGTATGCAGCGTTCTTGGGACAAATTTCGCCATGCTGTGGAATTAGTGCGCAATGGCTATTTGGGAGAAATCAAAACTATAAAAGTAAACGTGGGCGCACCTGCGTTGCAAGATGACCTTACCAAAGAGACAACACCCAAATATTTGAACTGGGATCGTTGGTTAGGAGCAGCTCCAAATACGGGCTACCATCCAATTCTTTCTCCGCCAATTGAAAATGATATTTGGCCAAAATGGCGGGATTATAAAGAATATGGAGGTGGTATTTTGTGTGATTGGGGAGCACATATGTTTGATATTGCACAATGGGCATTGGATATGGATGCTAGTGGACCAGTAGAATATATTCCACCAAGCGACCCGAAAGCAACAAGAGGAATGAAGTATGTTTATGCGAATGGAATAGAAATGTATCATGAAGATTTTGGAAGAGGTTGGGCTGTTCAATTCAATGGGACAGAGGGCAAAATTGAGGTTTCTCGTCGCTTTTTGGAATCCGATATTGAAGGTTTAGTAGATCGCAAAATTGGAGCGAACGAGGAACGAGTTTATTTCAGTAATAGTCATACCAAAAATTGGTTGGACTGTATTAAAAATAGAAAACAACCGATCTGCCCAGCAGAAATAGGGCATCGAACTGCTAGTATTTGTAATATTTCCAATATCGCCTATCAATTAGGACGCCCACTGAAGTGGAATCCTAAGAAAGAGAAATTTAAAGGTGATAAAGAAGCGAATAAAATGAGAGGCAAGGAGTACCGAACGGGATATGAAATTTAAACAAAAAAAGGGAGCAAATTGAAGAATTTGCTCCCTTTTACTTTCTATATATTTTAGTAGCCCGTAGGGGAATCGAACCCCTGTTACCAGGATGAAAACCTGGCGTCCTAACCCCTAGACGAACGGGCCAAAAATTATCGTTTATACGACAGGTATAACAGATAATATTTAGATTTGAAAAAGTAGCCCGTAGGGGAATCGAACCCCTGTTACCAGGATGAAAACCTGGCGTCCTAACCCCTAGACGAACGGGCCAATTTATTTCAGAATAATCCCATTTCTTAAAATGGAACGCAAATATATAATCTTTCTTTTAAAAAGTAAACCTCAAAAGCGATTCTTTAGTTCCCTGACGCATTTTTGACGCAAAAAAGCAGTACAACGAAATTTGCACTGCTTTTTTTGCATCCTATTCATTTTTTCAATCCACGATCAACACATCAGTCATTTGTACACCACTACTCGTTTTTGCAGTAATGAAGTAAGCTCCTTTTGCCCACTTGGATACATTGATTGAATACTGCTGCTCTTGATTATTATCTAAATTTTCTTGAACTACTATCTTTCCTAGTATATCAACAACTGTGATTTCAATATTGGTATTTTTCCAGTTGCCTAACTGAATTTGCGCAACTTCAGAAGTTGGATTTGGATAAACCAGAAGGTTTTCAGTATCAAAAATAACTTCTTCATAGCGACTTTCGATACGTTCTCCATTCGCATTTGGATTGGTTGTTTCCACTACGCTGATGTTATCCAAGAAGAAGGTTTCGTCTGTATTCAGCTTGACGATACGGAATGCTAACTCTATATGATTTTTACCTGTCACATCAACTATGTCGCTTACTGTTTGCGTAGTAAATGCACCCGTTGGTCTTGCCCAAAGCAACCATTTTCTGCTGCCTTCCGCTCGATAAGCTAATTTGATATCATCCGAATTTCCGAGTGCGCCTGTTCCTTGTACTTCTGCAGAAAGCTCCACGAAATCTACTTCCGAAACATCTATTTTTACGCTGAACCAATCACAGCTTGCACCATTTACTTTCATACGTTCCGCTTCCACGCCTGCCGAACCACCAGACAATACATTTTTGATAATAGTACTCCAAGAAGTAGGTGCTCCATCACCATCTGTTCCATCTGGTAAGTTGAACGGCTCTACCCAAGGAATCGCTTCTCCATATTCAGTAGAACCTCCTCCATTATTATTCTCTTCGCTTACCGTAATCGTGATTTCCGTTTCGCTGGTAGCACCATCATCATCCGTAGCTACGGCTCGCAGATTGTAGGTTCCAGCCTGCATATTTTGCAGCGGTGTATCATTCGATTGATTTGGGTCGCCCCACTCATAAGGCGCTACTCCTTCAGAGCGCACAAACTGACCATCTAAGTATAAATCTACTTGCGTTACACTACCATCGCTATCACTTGCATTTACTTTTACGTATACATCTTCTCCAACTTCAAAATCCTGCATATTGGTTGGTTCTTCAAATGAAACCATTGGAGGATTATTTTCCATAGTCGTCGTATCACCTTCTTCCTCTACGATAAAGGTCACATACTTAGATTCCTTCATGTTGTTGTCGTACTTAACAATGGCTTGCAATTCATAAGTTCCAGGCTGCATATCTTGCAATTGTGGATCATCGTTTCCATTGGAACTTCCCCATTCATAAGGTGCTTCTGTATCTCTTCTGATACCTTCTTCATTGATATAAAGCACTACATGACGCACCAAACTATTGTCAGCTGCTTCGACTAACACATCTACATCTGAACCTTCTGGGAAAACTTGTCCTTCCGTTGGGTAAACAAAGTTAATATCTCGAACAGGCGTATTTTCATCACTCACCGTAATCATGATGATAGACTCTGCACTTGCACCTTCATTATCGGTTGCTACGGCTTTTATTGTATGTGTCCCCACTTCCAAATCTTGTAATAAAGGATCATTATGCTGTGCAGCATCTCCCCACTCATATGGAGCAGCAGTTTCGCTGCGTACGAACTCATCATTGAAGTATAAATCTACCTTGGTTACTGTTCCATCACTATCGCTGGCAGTTGCACTGACATATAAATCTGTACCTACTGGCCAGTCACTTCCATCTTCTGGAGCAGTAATAGAAACCGTTGGCGGTTCGTTATTCATCACCACTTCTCCAACAGTAATTGTGATAGTTGATTCCCCTGTTTTTCCAGTATTGTCGGTTGCTACGGCACGCAACTCATAAGTTCCTTGCTGCATATTTTGAAGCAAAGGATCATTGTGCTGATTTGGGTCACCCCATTCGTAAGGTGGCAAACTCTCTGTTCTGACAAAAGTCCCGTTCAAATACAATTCTACTTTTTGAATGCTACCGTCGTCTGTTGCATTCACTTCTACCATTAAATCTTCACCAACTGGAAAATTAGCGCCATCCATAGGCTCTACGAAAGAAACCACTGGTGCTGGATTCGCAACGGCATTAGGTTTTAATAAACTAATTCTTCCACCTTCTTGATTTTCAAAATACTCCGCTACGTAGATGTTTCCAGTGTTCACATCTTCCACCAAATCCAAAGGATCGTTAAAGCCCGAAAATCCAGGAATCAACTCCTTAGAAGTTCCAATATCTCCCTTTGCTGCATCTGGCAACAAGGCAATGATATCATCGCCATTACTATATCGCACGACTAAAATTGCACCTGACAGTGCACCGCCGAAAACATCACTATTTTTATATTCAATAACACCGTTTGGTGATTTATTGAATCCAAAATCAAAAGCTGCTCCTCGGTAATTTTCATCTGGACCAACGCCATTTGGATATTTCGCTACATCGGTTTGCCCACGATTCATCACATATTCTCCACGAAATGGATTGGGATGTCCGTAGTAGCCATAAGGATCATTTGGATCAATTCGGAATAACCAATCGCGCTGCGTTTCGTTTCTTCTCGTTCCTGGCACTTGCGGATATTTTGGGTCATTGTGGTTGTAAGTACTCCCATCTATTCTGCGCGTTCCATTTACAGATGCAGGTGTATTGCTACCTCCAGCTGTACCATTGGTTGGAATATAACACTGTCCGTTGCTGTGCCAAACCAAATCGTAGGCATTTCGGATACCTGTAGCATACATCGTAATTGGTGCATCTACATAGTATGGATTATAACTCCCATTAGACATGGTTGCGGAGTTGCTTGGTGCATTATTGATAACACTCTGATCGTCGGTCGTTTGTGCATCTATAGGTAGATTATTGGGCAATTTATCCAAGTCCAAGCGCAATAAAGCTGCAGCTAACAAGCGTTCTGGGCGATTTCCCCAAGCACCGTCAGCCGCACCACCAGCAGAATTACTACTTTGGATAAAGTACAATCCACGCGGTTCGCCAGGTCGGAAAGCGATACTGTTCACTAAGTGATCTCGAATGGAACGCGGCAGGTTGGTGATGAGCAATTCTTCATTTTGGAGGTTGTTACCCGACAGACGGGACAGTTTTCCATCCCAAGCAGGCGCGTTGTCTAGCTCCATAGAACAATGAGAAACATAAACAATCAGATTGTTCGCGGTAGAAGAAGGATCAAAAGCTAAACCAATAGCAGCACGCTCTCCGTATTCGTTAACCAAACTGTTCATCACTTGACGATCACTCAAAGAACCATCCGAATTAACCGTCCAGCGATGAATATAACCTGTAATGGTTAGACCATAAAGCTTCCCTTCTGGTCCAAAAGCTAGGGAAGTGTATTTTGCATTGGAGGCTACTGCTCCTTGGTTCGTAAATTCTACATCATCCAAAGAGGTCTGCTGTGTTTGCCCACTACCTGTCGTAAAAGTGACTTCGTAAGGTACAAAGAAAAAACCTGCTAAGTCTTTGACACCGTTGACTTTATAGGTATAAGTAGTATTTGCTTGCAATGTCTCATGAGGCGTTAAATTGATCGCATCACCACCGCCTGTTCCATTCACACTTGCTGGCACGCGCTCCAGTTGTCCGCCTGCAATGTGTTTGAATAATTGAACGGTATTTGTGCTGATGGAAGAATTATCCGTGCTGGTTGCTCCATTACCTGCTTGATTTGGTAAGTCTAAATTATTCGCAGAAATGGTCGTCGTCAAAGAAACATCAGTATCACCGTCACTAGGAATAGAACTAATAACTGAAGGTTGAGGTGTCGGAATATCATCATTAATTTCGATGCTAGAAATTTTAGTATTATTACCCATTTCCGAATCAATCAATAACTGTCCATCAGTTACTTCGATGATCTTTTCTACTTCGTCTGTCTTATCAACGGCGTTTCGTTGTTCAAAATAAAGCAAGTTGATGCCTTCTACGTTCAGTACGTGATCTGAATTATTGAACTCTGGGTCACCAACGGTCACTTTCACACGATAAGTACCATTTGGCAACGCAATTGCCCAAACTCCTTCGGTCGTATTGCCACCATTTGGATTGCCACTATAATCCAAGTGCAGTAAAGTTTCCGAAATGGTATTTTCATCTGGAGTTGGTGGACGATTTCGACCATTATTTGTCAAGTCTAGCGGTGTAGTGCCGTCTGTTTCTAGCCATCCATAGGTAACGCCACCACGATCACCATAGGGCTGACCGTAATCTTGTAGCCAACCCGAAGGAGGCGAAGTTGCCTGATCGGAGAAGTTGATTTTATAGTCAACTTGAGCAAAACTCGTGGTAGAAAATAATGCAACTGAAAATAGTGCAAGAAAGGTAAGGTGTAAACTTTTGTACATGAGTTACGACTTTAGCAAGGTAAATTTTTTCGGTGGATTTCAGTAGATACCATGCAAAGCCCAGACATCCTAGTGATGTGAGTGAAATGCTAGTATCTTAATTATAATAACAGTAAGGATTCCTAAATATCCTTATGCAACAACAAAAGTAATACTTTTCTCATGCCTTTTTGACATATATAAGTTTTTTAGCATTTGTGATACCGACTCACAACTGTTTATCATCCATTTTTTAACATACCTTGAACGTTAAAGTCGTTGTCTGATATCCGTTTTCTATTTGTCTTTGTAAGACTGAATGAACCAACATTGTATTCGACCAAGAAAGAAACGTAGGTAGCAAAAAGCTAGGCAAAGGCGATTGATCATTTCAGATCAATCAAGTCGGAGATCATTTCAGATCAATCAAGTCGGAGATCATTTCAGATCAATCAAGTCGGAGATCATTTCAGATCAATCAAGTTATAGTATCTCAAACACAGAAAGTCACTTTAAAAAAGGGCTAATGCCATTGCTTTCTCACGACATGGCAGAAGCCCCTATTGTTAATAATTCAATTCAAATTTATGAAAAAGTTGCTATTTGTTTTAGTCTCGTTGTTTACAATGAGTACCATGTATTCCCAAAACTGTGGAGTTCCAGAATCTTCTTTACAAGAAATGCAAGATTTATATAGCACCATGGCAAACCTCAGAAAGGGAAATTTTAGAGAAAATATATCAAACCAAACGTCTCTCAAATTCAAAGTACGATTTCTAGTAGTACGTAAAGATGATGGTAGTTGGGATTCAGATTTGACACTACCAACCATTAATAATTCTCTGATCGGCAATATGATAACTCAGGCAAATCAAGCATTTCAGAATGCAAATATTGAATTTGAGTCATGTGGAGTTGATTATATTAACAATTCAAATTTGACAAGTGCAAGCACTAATAGCCTTAACCGTAACTACAAATATTTGAGATTGACAAAGTATTATCCTGATGCAATTAATGTACATATAGTTAGCAATTTAGATCCTGGTATTGATGGCTTTGCATTCAAACAAACAAATCCTGAAAAAAATAATATAGTCATTCTAGATATGGGAGCTTTTGAAATTCCGAGATTTAATAATGATTATCAGGTATTTATACATGAATTAGGCCACTTTTTTGGACTTGGACATACATATGAGCCAGCAGGTGAATTAGTTACTCGTGTGGGGGGAAATTGCGCTACAGCGGGTGATGGATTTTGTGATACCCCTGCAGATGATAACGGATCTATTAATAGTAATTGTCTTTATTTGGGAACTAGTACTGATCTTAATGGAGACCAATACATGCCAGATGTCACTAATTTTATGTCGAATTATTTTCCATGTACCAATAACTTTTCCTCTGAACAAATAATGTATATGAATACGATTGCAAGTACTCATCCTAACCGAATCAATTTACTTAATTCCCCATGTGTTCCTCAAGAGGCAACCATAGGAGACAGAGTTGAATTTGAAGATACATCAGATAGTATTGCTGCTAGTTTAAGAAGCCCATATTTTTTAAGATCACTTGGTAGTACTCCGATAATCGGACCTAGAAAACATGTTTTTGCAAGTAGTGGAACTGGTAACTTTGAATACACTGACGATCCAGATTTTGTTGGATTAATAACTACAGGAGCAGTCTCAAGATATGACGGAGATTGGAACGACGGCTTGAGTGTTTTTGACCTACTACTAATTAATAAGCATATTCTAAATATAGAACCCTTTACCAGTGGTTACCAAATAGTGGCATCTGATGCAAATGGTGATGGGCGAGTAAGTTCATTTGATCTAGTCCAGCTCCAACAACTTAACTTATGAAGAATCACTAAACTAGATAAGTTTAATTATCCTTTTAGGCTAATTCCAGAAAATATAACTCAAAACCATTCAACAGCATTCAATAATGATCCCTTCAACATACCTCAATATACTTACCCAGATTATATTATAGCCGATCCTCCAACTCCTCCAGATGAAGGAACTTACTTTCCTGTTTTTAGTAACACCACTACACAAATTCCCATCACTGGAAATGGAATAGACGGATTTGATGCAGTTAAAATAGGAGATGTAAATAGGACAAATTCGCTAGCATCTGTATCTGGTGAAACTCAAGTTGAAAATAGATCCGCTCTAATAAAGATTAACACCACTGAAGTCGAATGTATGAACGCTGGAGATAAAAAATGGATACTCATAGAGGGAACCTCAGATGAAAATATAGTTGGATTGCAGTTGGGTGTATCAGTTGACTTGGGAAAGTTAAGAGTAAAAAATATAAGAAATCGAGGATTCAACGAAGAAGTTGACTTTTTTGATTTTAATAGAATTGACGTCTTAAAGGGAAAACTTAAGTTATCATGGCTGGATAAGATTGTTCAAGAAAGAAATTTTCAAAATACACCGTGGATAGAATTACAAGTAGAGGCAATAGAAGATATTTGTAACTTTGACGATGCCATAACTTTGAGAAATGATGTTATGGAAAATATGTTTATTAACTTTGATGAACAATACATATCTGGAGAGATTAAATTGTCTACAATCTATAATGGAAATAATAATTTTGGGGAGAATAATGAGGCTTTTCCTAACATTACTGCTTATCCTAATCCAGTAAACAATCAATTACAATTAAGTATTGAGTCAAGTGTTGAAACAGAAGGACATCTAGAAATAAGAGACGGCATTGGTCAAACTATTAATTTTGAAATCTCTCTTTTAGAAGGAGAAAACACCTTTACTTTTGATGTTAGCAATTTGAAATCAGGAATACTTTTTTACAACTTCTTGTCTGAAATCCAGCAATATTCTGGAAAGGTTATAAAAATGAATAATCAATAATATAGAAGAAATTAAGAGGGGGATGTATATCTCAGCATCCCCATTTTATTTGCTATACACATCACAAATTTTAATCCTTGTATAAGATGCAAAGTAAACATTTCCTATTATTCTGTATTTCAATATTCTCTCTAGACGCTTTGTTTTCACAGAACATATATGTTTCTGCAAATGCACAAGGAAATAGTACTGGAGAAACATGGAGTGATGCCTATAGTGATTTGCAACAAGCAATTAAAAATTCTTCCCCATCGGATACAATACACATTTCAGAAGGAATTTACTACCCTACAGCAGATACGAATAGAGAAGAGTCCTTCGAAGTTAAACATAACTTAGTTCTAATTGGTGGATACTCTAGTTTGCCACCTCATAATAGAAATCTAAAAAAATACAACACAATACTAAGCGGAAACATAGGAAATAGAGAAGATAAAGAAGATAATTCTTACTCCATCATTCAGATTATGACAGAGGCATCTAAAGTGAAGATTGATGGTCTATACATACAAGAAGGCTTCACTGGAGAAGAAAGTGATCTTTCTATTCCACTCGTAAATCCATCGAAAAGTGGTGCAGGAATATATATTTTTACAAATTCTGCTGCTAACAATACTCTTGAAGTTGTGAATAGTGTTTTTCGGGATAATAGAGCACTTCCTTATGGCGGAGCGATCTTTTTAAGAAATTCAGGAAATAATTACTCTAAAATCATATTAGATAGTTGTAAGTTTGAGCGTAATTCAGGTCTTATTGGAGGTTGTATAGCTCTTATAGGAGCAGAAAATTCAAATCAAGAATTAAAAATTAATAATTCGCATTTCTCTAGTAACCGTGGCTTATCACAAGGAGGAGTGATCTATCGCTCTGTCATAGCAAATGGGACTAGTAAAGTTGAGTTAGTAAATAGTATCTTTAGAGAAAATCGTTCTACTGTTGGAGGAATAATGGATAGTTATATTGAGTCTAATACAGATTCGATTATAATTGAAAACTGTGACTTTACAGAAAATTTTGGAACTCGACAAGGAGGTATTATTAGACAATATTCTAGTGGTAGTAATAAAGATTTAGTCATAAATAACTCGGTTTTCCAAAAGACAAATGATGTATTTACAGACGATTACTCTGTAGATGGAACAGGTGGCGTATTTCTCATTGAAAATGAAAATTTCATACCATCAAAACTTTATATCAATAATTGCTTATTTCAAGATAATCAAGGGAAATCTGGAACAATAATTTTTTCCAATAACTATAATCAAGAAATCTATAATACTGTCTTCTCAAAAAATGATGCACTCAAAAGTGGAGGCATTTTTTTCGTATCCTTATGATTTCAACCTACTGAAATTGATATTTCAAATTGTACCTTTTTTAAAAATAAGGCAGGGAACTTAGGAGGTGTGTTTCATGCTCAAAGAAATGTGAATAATCCTGATTCTTTTAATAGGATAAATATAAAGAATTCCATTTTTTACGGTAATACCTCTTCTTATGGTAATGATATTGCTCATATACGTGGCGTAGAATTGAATTTGGATAATATTTCTGTAGATGTTTCAGAGTGTGATAGTATCGGTGGATTTACAACTAACACTATCTTCAATCGCCTAAATTGCAATAATATTTTATTTGAGCAGTACCCAGAATTCCAAGATACTTCAACCAACAACTTCATCCTATCCCCCTGTTCCCCAGCCATCAACGCAGGCAACAACGATTTCGTAACGGAGATTTCAACTGACCTAAAAGGCAACCCAAGAGTACAAGATGGGCGTGTAGATTTAGGAGCTTACGAAGCCCCGCCGATGGGTGTGGAAATAGCCGTGGTGCGCAATAGTTGTAGTGGTACAGATAATGGACAGGTGCTTTTTGAAATAGAAAATGCTTGTTCGCCTTATGAGGTGAATTGGGAGCGAGCAGGTGTATTAGGAAATGGTGCGGAGAATCTAGCGGCAGGTGATTATCAATTTACGATCATGGATAGTAGAGGAAATAGTCGAACACAAAGTGCGACTATTGCTGAGAATCCAGCTTTGGAAGCCAACTTTACCATTCAAAATGCTTCGGCAGCAGATGTATTGGACGGGGAAGTGTTTGTCGAAAGGGTCTCAGGTGGTCAAGCGCCTTATCAGGTCTTTGTGTACGACTTAGCTAATGAACAATTTCGCAATCAAGATAATTTGCAAGTTGGGAAGTATCAACTCATCATCAAAGATGCCAATGGTTGTGAGCAGATTTATGATTTTATGATTGATGTATTGAGCAATACCACTGCTTTGGAAGATGATCTAATTATTCAATTGACTCCAAATCCTGTAGCTGCTGATCAAAATGCTTTTTTGAACATCACCAATCCGAATCATCATCAAATTTTGGTTGCCCTATTTGATGCACAAGGCAGATTATTGCAAGAACAAACCGTTGTCCGTACTGCTAATTTGAATTTGCTGCTTCCTTCAAAATCTGGACTTTATTTTATTCGAGTGATGGAGGAAGATGGAGGAAGTCAGGTATTGAAGTTGATTCAATTGTAGCGTTGAAATGACGGCTTGATGGGAAATCAAACCGTCATAACCGAACGTTTAAGTCAATCTTTCAAAGATTTCATCAACCCAAATCCCAAACAGGCCAGCAAACTAAACCCGACAATCACGTACCACATCATTTGGTAGCCAAAGCCTTGCGCCAATTGCAATCCCATATTGGGTGCAACGATATGCGAAATGGAGTAAGTCATCGTGAATAAAGCCATGTAGCGACCTCGGTTGTGCTCGTTGGTTCGGTTGAGCGCAATAGTAGAAAGGAAAGGAAGAGAAGCCATCTCGCCAACGCTTAGGAAGAACATCGAAATGAATGCGCTGCCCCAACTTGGAGGCAGCCATACTAATAAGGCATAAGCCAAACCGATTAGAAAAGTACCAATAGTGACGATTTGAAGTTGAGTGAGGTGTTTTTCTATCCAGTAAATCAGCGGCATTTCTGTCACTACGATCAGTAGGCAATTGAAAGCCATCAACATTCCGATTTGACTTTCGTCTAGTGCAAATTCATCGCGCAGAAAAACGGGTTCGGTGGAGAAAATTTGAAAAAAGGCAATGGCATTGAAGAAGACTAGGAGCAAGAAAAAGAGATAGGAGCGATCTTTTAGAGGATAAGTCACTGGCTCGTCTACTTGCTGGATATTTTTCTCTTTTTGCGCTTTTCTAGCGGCTCGCCCAAAGTACCGAGCGAAGATGATTTTCATGAAAACCGCAGCAATAAAGCATGTGATTCCATCTAAAATGAAGAGATAGTGAAAACCTGAATTGGCAGCAAGAAATCCGCCGATGGCTGGGCCAATTGCCATTCCTAAATTGATAGCCACACGAACCAAGGCGATGGCGCGCGCTCGATTTTCGGGAGCAGCACAATCCGCAATGGCAGCAAAGCTCGCTGGTCGGAAAGATTCTGCGACCAAACTGGTCAAAAAGATCGTAACACAAACACTCCAAAATGTTTGCATCCAAAGCAGCGCAATGAATCCAAAAACACTTAGGAACAACGCCCAAAACATGACTCGAAATGCGCCAATTTTATCGGTCAATCTGCCGCCTAACAAAGAACCTCCAACTGAACCTAAACCAAAGGCACTCATCACCCAGCCTGCTTGAGCGAGCGTGAAATTGAGTTCGCTGGTCAGGTAGAGCGACATGAAGGGTAGCACCATGGTGCCGCTTCGATTAATCAATAAGATCAAAGACAAGAGCCAAACGTCTTTTGATAATCCTTCATAGGCATTGCGGTAGAGCTGAAGTGTGCGTGTTATCATTTTTTGATAGTGAATGGGTGACGGACGGTAGACTTAAATAATTTTGGTTCTTTGACAGATCCAGTGAAATCATTGATTTTGCGTTTTTTTCAAATGAGTTGGACATCGAGTCCAACTCATTTGATCAAGGTTTATAAAGGTAGAAATAGGGCAAAGTCCTATTTCTACCTCTATAAACCTTGATTTCCTCAAACAGGCTCGATGCCTGTTTGAGGAAACATCACGGAATTTGTCAAAGAACCATAATTTTGAATAGGCAGTACAGATTCGTGAGAAGAATAGTTCCTTTTTGCTCCATAATTAGATTATCAGATAGGAGTGTGCTTTACCCAAATACACTTCTGTTTCAACTATATTGTTTGTCCTTTGAAGTTTTTCATTTAGAAAGCCCTTTCTTGTTTATCAACAAATTAACATAGTAATCAACATTGGTTGATTAATTATATGAGTCTTGCTGGTTTTAGCTAACTTATTGAATATCAATTACAAAAATATTCTAATGATGGAATCAAATCTAAATCTCATAATCAACTGAATACCAAACATTTACCATTGCGACTCAAAATAATAAATCACTCATTTTCAATTAATTACGCAAATAGATTTTCTAATCTGGAGGTTCGCTTTTCTCAAAAATTTAACTAACATTTATCCACAATAAGCTCACACAGCTATCAAAAACACAGGTGCATTTTTCTTACAATTTTATGGTTTCCACACCCCATGTGGAAGGATATTTATAATTGCTTCTGAATCAATAGATTTATGAAAATGTGGATTGTGGAGAAACTTGAGGATAAGTGTAGAAGTATTCCACCGTTTTCCTCATTGCCTAAGTGAAGAACTCGTCCAAAAGTGGATTTTGCCTTTTTTTCACCATTTTCAAATTCAAATTCCACGTAAAAATTAGAGAAATCAACAGCAAAAAGGAGAAATATTTATGAACGAGAAAGTTATTCTAATACAAGTGAATAAATGCAGAAAAGATTGATAATGAATACTTATTTGTGTGGATAAGTTGTGGAAGAAAGTTCATATTGACTTAACAACTATTTAATTTCCGATTTACTCTTTTTTTTACTCACATATTAACATCCCTAATAATAATAAAGGAGAGAAAGAAAATTTTTATTTTTAATTATTTAATACTTACTACTTGATTTGGAAAAAGAAAAAGGAAACAAACATTTGTTTTGAAATTGATGTATGGTTTTAGTGTTGTATGGTTGTATGGTTTTGAATATTTTAACCATGAAACCATGAAACCATGAAACCATGAAACTCACCCCAAAACTTCCTTCAAAATAGAATGTGCACTAATATTTGGGAAACTATCCAGATGCAGTTGATAGTACCTCAGAAGTTGTTCGAGGAGTTGATTGCGCTCGTCTCTATTGATTGCTAATTCATGCAAATCATGTAATTGACTATCTAGCAGTTGATCGAAGAGTTGGCTGAGGCGTTGGTTGAGAGCATATTTGGCAGTGTTATCCCTTACGAATGTGCCTTCTTGCAAATCGAAGAAAGGAGTTTCTTTGCTATATTGTCCGTCGGGCTGAAATCCTAAATATTGAGTGAAACAGAGCAAAAAATAGAGATGCACATTATTGACACTATGTTCGCTTTGATCTAAATGTAGATAAATTCCTTCTAGGAAATCGTACAATTCATAGTGTTGTTCGCTTTGCTTCAACACTTTCTGCGCAACTTCAGTGATGAACAAGCCGACTGAACTTCTACGAATATCAAATGGCAAGTGTTGGTAGATATGCGCCACTTTGATTTCCTTCGTCCGATTCAATTCCTTTCCCTCTTTATCATACGCAACAAAATCTAGCATAGACATAACTTGCAAAAGGTTGGCACTCACTTTAGCTTTTTTACTCCGAACCCCCGAGATGATGTATTTTTTTAATCCTTTCTCTCTAGTATAGACTTCTACAATTAGACTGGTTTCGGAAT
>JBCDFY010000164.1:0-16578 GCA_039176995.1 Bacteroidota bacterium | reverse complement strand
TATAAACCCTGATCAAATCAATCGGGTTCGACGCCCGATTGATTTGAAAAAAGCAAAGAGATAAGTTTACAAGGCAATCGCATAAAAATTTAATTGATAATCAATGAGTTACAAAGATAGCAAAATTAATTTGCAGCTAAATTCATCCGGCAAAGGGAACTTCTCGGAATAATATTCTAAAATAAGTTATATGACTTATTTATTTCAGAATTTTATTTTTTCAAGAGCAAATATTCAGACTTTTTTTATGCGATTGCCTTAGATAAGTTTATGATTTTGTTTGTTTTTCTGTGAAAGTACAATTTGGGATACACACCATACTACAAAGAGAATGTCTTATGATCTAGTTTCCTTGTGTTTTTGCACTGTATTCCCTAGGCGTCATCCCTGTATATTCTTTAAAGCGATTGTAAAAAGTGGCTCTAGAGCTAAACCCCGATTCCATACCGATTCCATCAATTGTGATTTGTTGGATACGTAGTTGCTTCAAGAGTTTTTTGGCGTATTCGATGCGGTATTTATTGATGAAATGGAAAAAATTATAGCCATAGTGTTCGTTAATGGCTTTGGAAAGCTGATGAGCGGGAATGTCAATGGACTGCGCAATGTCTGCAATTTTGATTTTAGGCTTTAGATAATCTTGATGCTCATTCATTCGTTGCTCTAGGTATGCTATAATCTCTTTGAGGGTCTGATTATCAATTGCATTAACGGTAGGAATGAACTCATCCGTCAATGATTCGGACTCTTTTATTCTTTCAAAAGTATTGTTTGTATTGGAAAAATCAGAAGGTACTAAAATGCTTTGACTGCTAACAAAAAAGGCGAATAAACTAGCAATAAAAAACACAGCAAAACTTCTGATCCACTCAGGAAGAAACGCAAGCTGCAAATTGATTCTAGGATCGGCGTCAAACATCATCATCTTCTGTACTAAAAATACTGCTACTGCGATGATAACAATCCAACGCATCCATCGGAAAGTGTTGTAGATGTCTTCATGCGCAAAGTATTCATGATGCTTTTCTTGATGCTGATTCAGCAAGCGCCAAGTTAGTCCATAGAAAAAGAGGGTTACCAAAATCTGTGACCACCTAAAGAACTCTCCTTGAACCATCTTCCATTTAGACGGACGAATGCCCTCTGCTTTCATGGATTCAAAAACAGAACGAGACAAGGGCGGAAAAAAGAAAATGAATAGCATGACAGCTAGAACGGGTAATAGATAAGGTAATATGTTTCCAAGGCTATTTTTTTCTCCCAAAAGAATGCGTTTAGCGTAGAAATAGAGTGCTGGCGGAAAAAGTAATAGTAAAGCAGGATGGAGTAGTTTAGGCACACTGGATAAAATGGGAATACTATAAACAATGTGAAGAGTGGATTGGACAACAATAGTCAACAGGCAAATAATTGCCCAAAAGTAGCGATCCTGCTTTTTGAATAGTAATAAAAAGATCGTGAACATTGCAATGAATAGTGTTCCAATACTAAGGAACGCCATGATGTGGTTTTGACTAATTTCTTCCAAATTCTCCGTTTGAAATGCTAAAGCTAAAATTACCCTTTTCAAGAGAACGTAAAAGTACACTTCTCTGCAACATCTAACTGCTTCTTTATACTTTTAAGGATTTCTACGCGTCCAATTTTATCCAACTTTTAAAACTTAGACTAAGTGAGGTCTAGGAAAATCAAACCTTTGATAAGATATGTATAGTTTTGAGCCATGCTTCACGGTGAAACTTCAGATAACTCAAAATTCTAGCTTAGGCAACGATTTGAGGTAATGTCATACCTAATATAAAATACTAAAAACACACAAAATGCATCAAAAAGCACACCTTTTATTTCTACTATTCGTCAGTCTTATTAATAGCAAAATTGCTGTTGCCCAAAATCAACCCAACATTCTCATCATCATCGCCGATGATATGGGCGTGGATGTGACCAACGGCTATCAAAACAGTGACAATCTAGCGGTCACCCCCAATTTGGATGCCTTGCGCCAAAATGGATTGACCTTTCAAAATGCTTGGGCGACTCCACAATGTACGCCTACTCGTGCTGCTATGCTCACCGGGAAATATGCCAATAAAACAGGCGTTTTTAGTCCAAGAAATAATTTGAGCACCGATCATACTTCCATTTTTCAAGCCTTATCTGAAAATATATCTGATGCTTACGCCAATGCCGTCATTGGAAAATGGCATGTTGGGCAAAATAATAATTTAGATCATCCCGCAGAATTGGGGGTGCAGTATTTCGATGGGTTTCTTGCCTCTAATGTAGATGACTATTTCGATTGGACAAAGACCACTAATGGCGTCAATTCAACGGAGAATACTTACGCAACTACTTACCTCACTAATTCTGCTTTGGATTGGATTAATCAGCAAGAAAAACCTTGGTTATTATGGTTGGCACAAGGTGCACCACACTCCCCACAACATACACCACCTGATGATTTATTTCATACCAAACCTGCTGATAGTCGCGAACAGCAATACACTGCTATGATTGAAGCTATGGATACTGAAATTGGGAGATTATTGAACTCCATGCCTGAAGAGGAACTAGAAAATACCATTATTTTCTTCTTAGGTGATAATGGAACACCCAGTGCTTTCTTGCAAAATGCACCGCGCGGTCGTGGCAAAAGAAGTTTGTACCAAGGCGGTCTTCATGTACCTTTAATCGTGAGTGGTAAAGCAGTGACACGAAACGGAGAAGAGGACGCGCTAGTCAATACACTAGATATTTATGCAACGGTGCTTGAACTTGCAGGAATTGATCTGGAAGGTGGTATTCACAATAGCTTTAGTTTCAAAGACTTACTGTCAAATGAATCTGCTGTTAGTAGTAAATTTAATTTCACAGAAGGTTTTACGGGTGACTCTCTAGGTTGGGCAATTCGTGACAATCGCTATAAATTGATAACTTATGAAGATGGGCGTCAACAGTTTTATGATCTAACCAACGATCCTTTTGAAACCGATGATTTAATCAACAAATTGAATCAGGAACAATTGGCTATCAAGCAGTTATTAGAAGAAGAAGCACAAGTTAGAATAGATGATTGGTCTTGTCAAGATGGTATTTTGAATGGAGAAGAAGTCAGCATAGATGATTGTGGAACGCCAGCAGAATGCACACATGACAATTCATTGAGTACAACTAATATTGGATGCTGCGAAACGCCTGAAATAATAAGTATTTACGAAGAAACCATCGAAGGAGGTGTACGAAAAATCAGAACCAATAATTTCCCTAATCACGACTATTGCTTCAACCAAAATAGTCCGAATGGAATCCCTGCCCCTGTCAATTACGAATTTGAAGTTGATGCTTTTCCCACTTTGGCAGCAAATCCAACAGCCGTTGTACGAGACAATGGTCGCCCTGCAAGATACTTGGGTGTAGCAATCAATGGTGTCCTGATGGCACCTGCCCCTGCTCAACCTTTCATTTTTGAGAATACAGAAACTGGCGAATATAATTGGGATTGGGTATTTGAACCAACGACCAATCAAGGACAAGGAAGGGATTTGGTGGCTTTGGACTGTTCTTCTGCACATACAGGCAGGCAAGGCTATCACTATCATGGTAATATGTTTGGATTGGCAGAAGCACTTGAAGAAGGTATTTCTGCAAGCATGAATGCGCCCGAAGAAGTCATTCAAGTCGGTTGGGCATCCGATGGCTTCCCCATTCTCTATCGTTTTGGACCTGATGAAAATGGAGAATTGAATCTGCTCCAACCCAGCTATAAAGTACGCGAAGGTGACCGTACAGGCGATGGCATTTCCGCGCCTTGCGGACCTTATAATGGGAAATACACCCGCGATTTTGAATACGATCCAAGTATCGGTGATTTAGATGAGTGCAATGGCATTGAACGTTCCATTACGCTCAATACGGCAAAAGGAACAGAGACTTTTGATTACTTTTATGTCGTTACAGATGGCTTTCCTCAAATCGGTCGCTGTCTGATGGGAACGCCTTCTGCTACTTTCGACAATAGCAACCGCGGTACACCTGTCAGCACCGATCACATTAAAACAAGAGCGGAGTACAACCTACTATTGAGTTTCCATGAAGCAAGCGAAGAATTACTCTTGTTTTTCACTGCGCAAACGGAAGGAACACACTTTCTAGAGATCTTTGATGTGCAAGGTAAACTGATGAGTAGTTATGTCTTCAATGCTGCTTACCCAGAGCAAGAAATCTATGAACATTTGCATCTTTACAATCATCCTGCGGGTATGTATTTTGTGAAGTTGAGTTCTAAGTTTGGGTTTCAGACAAAGCAGTTTGTGAGGTAGGAGGATTTTTTCTGTAGAAATCCGTCCAACTTTACCAAATGCCACATTTTGCAACGCTTGTTTTAGCTATAAAACCTGGATTTACGGATATTTTTGTCAGGTAAAAAAGACAACACATGAACAACATAGTCAAGATCACATTAGCCCTCTTCTTTCTTCTTCCCCTATTCCTCAACCTCATTCAAGCGCAACAACTCAAAGTCACAGGAGGTAATCTCAAAGTCAATAACGGCAGCTTAGTGCTAAAAGACATGGATTTCATCAACAATGGCACGTTTTCTTCCACCGATGGTAACGTAGTTTTTACTGGAACTTCTACCAATACCATCAGCGGAACTTCTAGCACCATCTTCGACAGTCTAACCATTAATAAAGCTTCTGGAGAGGTACAACTAGAACAAGAAGCGATGATTGCAACTCATTTGGAAATGACAAGCGGCAACCTCAATTTACAAACAAACAACCTTAAAATGCTTGATCCTTCTTCTATTAGTGGTGCGAGTACGAGTGGCTATGTGCAAACAAATAGTACAGGCACACTCACTCGTCCTGTTGCGGATACAAATGTCACTTTTCCAGTTGGCAATAGCAGTTACAATCCAGTCATCTTGAGTAACACTGGTGGCAGCGCTGATTTTTATAGTGTTCGTGTTCGTGATGAATTACTAGAAAATGGCTCAACAGGCACACAAGTCAATGAATATGGAGTGAATCGAACTTGGGAAATCAATGAAGAAACTGCGGGCGGTTCAGATTTAGAGGTGACACTAACTTGGGACAGCGCGGATGAAATTGGAACAACAGGCAGTGACTATGTGCAAGCGGATTACAGTGGTGGCTGGAATACTGTAGCTTCAGGCGCAGCGGGCAGTACCTTGGGCTTAAATAGTTTGGAATCTACCGATAATTCAAATTTGGGTGATTATGCCATTTTTGAAGATCGCAATCCACTAACGGATAGCTACATCTGTAATGATAATGGTGCATTGGGTGTGCCTGGTACTTTAAGCATAACCGAAAACTATCACGCAGGCACGACTTTGACTTCAGATGCAGTCATTACTTCTTCAGGAAGTATTTTGTATACCGCAGGCTCTCAAATTCAACTACAAGCAGATTTTGAAGTCCAAAATGGAGCGTATTTCCATGCCTTCATCGCGAATTGTACCTTCTCCAGTATCAATGAAATAGAAGAGAGAACAGCAGAAGAATTAAGCACAACAATCAATCAATTATTCGAGCTACAAGTGGAAGTATTCCCCAACCCGTTTAGCAAGGAGACCAATATTAAGTTCTTTTTACCTGAAGAGGATGTCGTACAAATGATTATCAGCGATATCAATGGACGCATCCTCAAGGTAAAAGAGGCGAATGCTCAAGAAGGTTGGCAACAAACTAATTTTGAGGCAGGGAATCTGCCTAGTGGGAACTACATGTTGGTGGTGAGAAGTAATGGACAGCAGGTAGTAAAGCAGTTGGTGGTACAAGAGTAGCAATACTAATACAGACAACAAAAGAGATTAAAAGCATAGTCAACATTATCAATTGACTATGATTTTTAATTTTCTACAAGCCACACTTCAACTTCATTAATACAATATAAAAATTGCTTCACTCCTGTACACTTTTTTCTTTTTCGCCCGTTTAGGCGAAAAAGAGGGAATTTTAGGGCAGAAGCACATTGATTTTTATAAAAAATCAATGTGCTTCTGCCCTAAAAACCCTCTGCGAGCCGCCTTTAGGCGGCGAGCCAGTGAAAGAAGAAAAAAGTGGGTAGGTGTGAAAAAATTGCTTAGAAGAAAACATGTTCTTCTCAGGAGTTTTACCCATGTTGCTAGCATTATGTAGCTCACGAATACTTTGCTTTTAGCCTCTTAATAGGATAGTTCTAAATCTAATAATTGTAAACCAACCATCCATTTTCTAACTTCGGTCATTAAATAGTTTGCCGGCTAAGAATTTTCTATCTTGTTCTGTCAACCCCACATGTTGCTTTTTCATTTATCATCGCTTTTGCTTACAAATTCATCACAATTTTTCATTTTTATTATACTGCATTAAATAATTGATTATCAATTATTTAAACTCATTCGCAACAATTCTAAAGTACTCGTGCCACGTTTTGCCACACTTAAAAAAAGACATTAGCAGTAGTACGTTTTACATTTACGATAACAGTTAAAGACAATTTTAAAGGGTTATATGTATCTTAGCTACAAACGCACAGGGAAATGAACAGCAAGCAAGCTCAAAACAAGTTTAGAAATCAGTTCTGGAGGCAATGCCTAAGAATTGGCTTCTTAATAGTTATTGTTTTGCTTTCAAACCGTTCCACTAAAGCACAATTCTACCCCTACGCCTTAGTTGAGTTAGATTATCCAACTGATCCTTTGATTGAACAAATCTTCAAAAACACCGATGTGAAATTTGATGCGGAGGACGCACAAGCTATGCTTCATCGTCTAGACTCTTTAATCTCTTTACCCAACTTAACAAAGCACCAAAAAGCCATTTGTTTGACCGTATCGGGCTATATATTGGCAGAACGAAAAGAGCGAGAAGAGGCATTTTTATTCTATAAAGAAGCCTTGCCACTGGCGGAAGATTTAACAGAGAATGATTTGGTATATTCCGTAGTGCATGGCAACTATGGAATGTATATGGCTTACTATCAATTGCATGACATTGCATTGCCGCATTTGAAGAAAGCAATGCCTGCGCTTGCTGCTGCCAATAAAGGGGATTCGTTCAAAGAAAAAGGATTATACGAAGCGATCATTCGCTCTTATTATGCCATAGAAAAAGTGGACAGCGCCATTTTCTATCAAGAAATCATGATCGAAGCAGTGAAGCGACAAGGGCATAAGCTATTGGTCTCTCAGGTATATAACAACGCTGGCTGGTCTTGCAACAATGCTAAGCGATCTCACAAAGCTATTCAGTACTATAACGCTGCCTTAGAGTGGGCAGATACAACGACGGAGATGGGACTATTTTATTATGTAAATGCTTTGGAAAGTCGTGCACATCCCTTTGTTGATTTAGGAAAATTTGAGCAAGCGATCCATGATTTAAAATATGCTTATGAAGTGCGTAGGCGACTAGAAAGACCTAGACACGCCATGCAAGCACTTGCCTATATCGTCAATTACTACATGGAAGCAGGTCAAACGGAAAAAGCTTATCAGTTTGTCCAAAGTGAACTATCCTATTTTGATCTCAATACTAAATTGGCTAGTAGAGGAGCATCCGCTTATTTGGCACTAGCAGATTTGTATGAAAAAATGGGCGATCAAAAAGCGGCTCAGCCCTATCGAAATGTCTACAATCAATATTTGGCAGATAAATTCAATGACACAGACCTATCCAAGGCAAGCTACCACCTCAACGCCTACATGAGTTACCGCAATCAAGTCCACGAACAAGGCTTGAAACTAGAACGACTGGAAAAAGAAAACCTCAGCAAAGAATTACTATCCACTCGCATATTGCTCTTTTTTCTAGGCCTGATTTCTCTGCTGGTAGTTGGCTTGATCTATGCGATCGGCAAATGGCGTATTAGCAAACGGCAGCAAAGCCTAGAATTGGAGCAAAAAAACAATGAGACCTTACAACTCAAAAATCAAAATTTACACTATGAATTACAACTCAAAGAACAAGATATCAAGCGCATTGCAGCAGACAATAAGATTCGGACAAGTCTGAAACGAAAGTTCTTACAACAACTCAAGAAACTGTCCAAACATCCCGAAAGAGAACTCAAACGAGAGCTGCGTTTTTTGATTCGAGAAATCGAAGAAACCATCGATAATCAAGACCAACTTTCATTGCTCCAACAAAAAGTAGAAACCATCAATGCCTCTTTTGAGGAAAGTATTAGAGCTAAAATCAAAGGGGTTTCGGCACAAGAAATTAAGCTATGCAGCCTCATAAAAATCGGTATGAGCAATCAAGAAATCGCTAAAATTCTCTACAAACAAGACAGCACCATTCGCTCCTACAAATATCGCCTGAAAAAGAAAGCAGGCTTAGATTCTGTGAAAGAATTGGAGCGCATGGTCATGGAATTATAGAAAAGAATCACGAATATTAAATATTGAACACCGAATTACGAAGTACGCCAACAGGACTTGTACTTCCACAATCTCCTGCTGCAAAGTCTAGTAGGTTCAACAACAAGTAGTATGAAAAAGACAACACAATATACATTAGCAATCTCCATTCTTCTCCTAATAATCATCGGAATTCCATTTACCGTAAGTTCGCAAGTTGCGATCAATGTAGACAATGCTGAACCCGACGCTTCTGCTATGCTTGATGTAAGTAGTACCGACAAGGGCTTGCTCATTCCAAGAATGACAACCGAAGAGCGCGACGCCATCCAAAATCCAAGCGAAGGTTTGATGATTTTCAATACAGAAGACGACTGTTTCAATTACTATACAGGCAAGGAATGGTACAAAGATTGTGGGCGCGATTTAGAGACTGATAAGACAATTTTATCGCCCATCGCTCTTAATTCTACCAATGACCATGATGCAGAAGATGTCGCTTTCGATAGTCAGGGAAATATTTTCATTACAGGAACTTTCAGAACGGAGGTCGAAATCGGCGATACAACATTGGTATCCGTAGGAACATCGGATGATTATTTAGTCAAGTACGATTCGGATCAAAATGTGCTTTGGGTAAAGCAGTTAAATACTTCTACGTCACACATCACAACAGATAGTGAGGATAACGTCTATATAATCAGTACGTTTAGTGATACAATAACTATTGGTTCTACAACACTTACACCACAAGGCTCGAGTGATGTATTATTAGCGAAATATAATAGTGCAGGTACACCACAGTGGGCGATCCAAACCGATTTTAGCAATAGTGGAAGTACGTCTGGCGATGTGGTAGTAGATGAGCAAGATGCGGTCTATTTAGTAGGTAATTTTTCAGGGACGGCAACATTTGGAACAAGTGCATTAGATGATGATGGTGCATCTGAATCTTTCCTACTAAAATGCAGCAGCGATGGAATATGGCAGTGGGCTGTGCAAACTACCAACAATACAGATAGGATTGACGCTAATGATCTGGCTATCAGTGGAGATACCCTTTATTGGGCAGGAGATTATCGTGGAAATATAACGATAGGAACGGATACTTATTCGAGTAGTGCAACCCAAGGGTTTGCAGCAAAATATGACACTGCTGGTAATTATGCTTCTTCTGTATCACTAGGCAGTGATGACTATTTAGAACTCTATGCTGTCGCCGCAGATAATAGTGGCAATTTCTATGCAGGTGGGAATCTTTTTGGGGACTATACTTTCGGAGATACTACTTTTACGGTTGATAATGGCGAGAGCTTTTACCTAGCCAAATACAATCCTAGTAATCAAGTAGAATGGGTAACTTATCAAAATGATGGGGATGCCTTTGTTTATGATATTGCATTGGATAACAACAATGACCCTATTGCAGTAGGAGACTTTGACGGCACATTTGTCTTTGATACTACTACAGTAAGTGCTGGAACTGCTAATGGAGAAATTTTCATTCTAAAACACGACAAAAACGGCAATTTTCAGTGGGTGGAGACAGGTACAAGTGATGATAGCTCTTCAGATGATGGAAATGGTGTGGGCGTAGATCAAAACAACATCATTTATGCGATCGGAGATTATTTCAATACCATTAGTTTTTCTGACATTAGTCTCACTGCTACAGGAGGTGTGGATGCCTTAATTTTAAGACTCCGAAGTGAAGATGGTGCACAAGCCATTATCAACAACTCACTCGACAACTCCCAAGATGGCGATACCGATCCAAGCAACGAAATACAGCGTCTTTCTTTCGATGGATCAAATCTCGAAATCAGTTCAAGCAACAGTGTAGATTTGAGTGATTTTTATCAGACGATCAATATACTCAATCTCAATGGTACGACACTAGAAATCTCCTTACTCAACGATGGAGAATCCACAAAAACGCTTGATTTAGCTAGTATCAATACCGACGGTCAAAAGATAGATACCCTTCGCCTGTATGGTACAACTCTAGCGATTTCTTTAGAAGGTGATGGCGAAATAGAGCAAACTGTTGATTTAAGTAGCTTGGATACGGACACCGATAACCAAACTATTGACAAACTCAACCTTAATGGTACTACGCTCGAAATTTCTCTAGAAGACGATGGAGAAGCCGACCAAACTGTTGATTTAGCAAGCATAGATACCGACACCGATAATCAAACGATTGACAAATTGAGCCTCAATGGTACAACACTTGCCATTTCTCTAGAAGACGATGGCGAAAGCGATCAAACGGTCAACTTAGCTAGTATAGATACCGACGACCAAAGTCTCTCCCTCAATGGTAATGTCCTAAATATTGATGGTGGAACAGGCGTTGATTTGACGAGTTTACTTGTTCCCATCGGCACGATCCAAATGTGGACGACAGAAACTGCTCCTAGTGGTTGGCTGCTCTGTGACGGCTCTACTTTCAATACTTCTACCTATCCTGATTTAAACAGCGTACTAGGAGGTAACACGCTCCCCGATTTTAGAGGTCGCTTTCCGCTAGGACAATACAGTAATAACGATTCACAGAACTTATCAGGATTGACTCGACGCAATATTGGCGATCAAGCTGGTGCGGAAACACACACCTTAACCATCAATGAAATGCCATCGCACTCGCACGGAGTTACTTACTCTGATAGAAGCAAAGATGGAAATGGCAATAATGTATCTGATTTAGGCAGTTCAGGAACAACCAAGAGCACGAACTCAACGGGCGGCAACCAAGCGCATAATAATATGCCACCTTTTTATACCATCAATTTTATCATTAAAGCAGAGTAGGAGAATAACGAATCCTGAATGTGGTAAAAGGTAAATCCCCACAATGTCCCTCCTCCCCGACTTAATGTCCCCACCGTCCGACCAAGGCACTCCCATCTTTGCACTACACCAACGCTCTCCCTAAATCGGTTACTCAACAACAATTACACGAGCCCTTCTAAAAGTTGCACACTTAAGTTGATTGTATTTAACACAGGTACAGCTAAAACATCCTTTTGCCACATTTTGCAACGCCTGTTTTAGGTCTAAACGATTGACGAACCTCTAATTTTGTGGTGATTTTTTAAACTTTATAAATAACAAATATACTAGCATGAAATTCTTTACAACATCTACCCTTGCCATAAGGCAATGGCTTTTTTTATTGCTCCTTTTATGTGCGAATATCAGCACTGCCCAAACATGGACAGGCAATGTGGATAGCGATTGGGCAACCGCAGGTAATTGGGATACCAATACTGTTCCAAGTGCCACTTCCGATGTCATCATAGGAAGCACCGCCAATGATCCCATCATCAATGGTGACGAAAGTGCATTGAGCGTCACAGTCACCAATACTACGCTGACGGTGAACGGTACATTGGAAATCGCGAATAGTGCAGACGATGGAATCAGTATCTTATCGGGTTCGACAGTGACGATTAATGGGACAACAACGATCGGCAATACCGTAGATGATGGAATCACCATCAAAGGAAACTCTTCCTTGGTCGTCAGCGGCACACTGACCATTAATGATGTGCCCGACGATGGTATAGATATTGCGCGTGGTACTTCAACGATTCAAGATGGAGGCGTGGTGACCATCAATAGTGCCGCTGAATTTGGAATAGAAATTGAAAATGATACCCTCTCTATCGAAGCAGGCGGAAAATTAATCATCAATGGAAATGACGCGACTGCCGATGGAATTGTGGCATTTAGCGGTGCGGAATTAATAGAAGTCAATGGGGATTTAGAAATTAGAGATTTGAGAAGAGATGGTATAGATTTTAGTACCGCCACGGCTAAACTACTTGTTGGTTCAACGGGGCATTTAGTGATCGAAAATACGGTGGAAACTGGATTGGAAGAGGTTGTTGGAACAAACAATGGACTTATAGAAATGAGCAATCTAGGAGCACTTGGAATAGAGATTCGTACCGATAGCAGTTTTGTAAACAATGGAGAAGTCGCCATTACAACTTGTGGTGAAAGTGGCATTGATGGAGAAGGTACTTTTACCAATACCAATAAATTGTCCATCAGCGATTGCAGTCAGTTTGTATTAAATAACATCGCGTTCAATCATTCCACAGATGCTACATTCCTTGCCGATGGCAGTGTTTCATCAACGGTGGTCACCAACTTTTCTGCGAACAGCATACTTGCTCCAGGCAGTTCACCAGGTTGTCTTTCTTTCAAGCAAAATGAAAGTCTCGCTGGTGTTGTCCTTGAAGTAGAAATTGATGGCTCAGTTGTCTGCGATGACTACGATCAAATCAGCGTACTGGGAACGATTGATATTACAGACGCTACGCTTGATCTGAGTGGCACTTACTCACCTGAAACTATTGGAGAAACCTTCCTCTTGATTGATAATGATGATACAGATGCAGTCGTAGGAGCATTTTCAGGCTTGGCGGAAGGTGCAATACTAGAACTCAATGGAGCAGAACTGCAATTGAGCTATCAAGGCGGCGATGGCAATGATGTGGAACTGACTGTGACTGGCCTACCTGCAATTTGTTCCATTACAGCGGAGCAAGTCATCGTGCAATGCTTGGACAACGACACTTATGGTGTGACGGTTTACTTATCGGGTATGAACTCAGGTTATACCTTCCAAAATTTTGCTGTGGAAGAACCACTAAGCGTAACCTTTACGCCTGATCCCTTAGTTTTCACTAATGACAGCGATAGTGAGCCTTTGACTCAAGCTTCGGTAGTAGTTATCTATGAAGAAGGAGTTGATTACAGCTTCGGATTATTTGCTAGAGATGAAGACCCCGTAGCTACTAACAATGAACCTTGTATATTGGAGGTCTTTGGCGATGCAGAAAATTGTGAGGCTTGCTCAACAGTCATCAATGATATAAGTACTACGCCAAGCGAAGAAGATGGCGCAACGGGAAGCATCGAAGTAGATGCAACTAACGACGAATTTTTCACCCTTCGCTATCGCATCTATCCCGACCCCAATGATGTAGGTTGGACGACGGATAATACCTTCAATAACCTACCCGCGGGTGAATACACCATCAATGTCGAGGAATTTGGCTCTGATTTTCAGTGTGGCGCAGTAGGTTTTGCGACCATAGAAGAAGGTGTGGAGATGATCGAGCTGAATGAAGTAGAACCCGAACCAATTTGTACGATTGGCGCAACTGTCGAAGTAGATTTGACACAATACGAAGCAGATTTGACGGATGAAAGTGGCGCATTTACCTATTTCGATGAAGAAGGTAATGAAATTACCACGCCTACAAACTATGAAGTCAGTAATGGCGAAGCGATTGAAGTAGTTTTCAATGCGGACGATGGTAGAATAGGTATGACTGATTTAGTATTTACGATTGACCAAGTCGTCATCAACAACGAATCCATTACCATTGATATCCTTTGCGAAGGTGTTGAGCCTGGCACTTGTCCACCGATTGACTTGAATTGGGAAACGCCTAAAATAGAAGTCAATAAATACTTAGCAAGAATCGTGGTAGCCACCACCGAAGAAACCTTCGAGCGAATGCTGAAAGGAACAGTCCCTTTCTTAGTGCGCCCATTTTTGCCGCCTAGAATTTTGGGAGAAGACGTTTATATCGAACTAGCTCCCGTAGCAGAGGATGGAACAATTGGTAAATTTTCCACCCCAAGACTTTTTGTAGTGGATTGTGATTCTACGCTACCTATTTTGGAAGATCGTTCCGAGCAAATCATTGATAATTTAACGCTTGTCCCAAATCCTGTACAAGACGTTTTATTCCTCAACTTCCCAAATCCAAACGCGGAAAGTGTACAAATCGAAATTCGAGATGGAATGGGAAGAATCGTTCGTCAACTCAAAGTTGCAACGAACCAAGTGACTCTGAATGTTGAGGATTTGCCGAATGGACATTATGCTGTTTTGGTGAAGAAAGGAGAGGAGCAAAAAGTGAAGCAGTTTGTGATTATCAATTAAAAGTATTCTCATTGATATGGAAGGAAGTTCTGACGGTATGCGATCTGTCAGGGCTTTCTATTTTGGCGGCTTCCTTTTTCGATGAAGCCGTCAATTCTATCTTTTCATATCCCCTTCAAAAACTGCTCTAATTCCTCTCCTTTTTCCAATCCTATTTTCTTGCGTATCCGATAGCGAGTAGAGCGAATAGCAGAGGAAGAAACCCCTTTCCATTCCATGATTTCTTTACTAGATTTGTTCATACGAATCAACTTACACATTTCCCGCTCGCCTTTGGTGAGATTAGGAAATTGTTGAATGAGTTTTTCTTCAAAAGAGACGTTGAAATGAGCTATATTTTCTTCAAAGAAAAGATTCTGTTCTTCCTTGGTCAATTGCAGATTCATTCCAAGGGCAAGCGCATTTAATTCTTTAATGATCCGTTGATCTTTACTAATTTTGCGCAGTTCATCTAAAGTGTGTAACACATTCTTTTTTTGCTCTAATCGGTATTGATTCTCTGCTACAATTCGAGAGGCTTCTTTTTCCGTATTTTGTAATTTTTCTTGTAATAAGTCTGCCTCCAACTGTTGCTTCTCGAACTCCAATTTGGTAAACTTTCGCTGATTTCTAAATAAAGACCAAATGGTACCAGCCGCTAGAAAAAAGAAAATCGTCGTGAGGAGATAAAGATTCTTTTGGCTCCGTTCAGATTCGGCAGTGAGCGTCAACTTTTCTTGTTCGGCAGCAAATTTCAAACTATCTGCCAATTGTTGCTGCTCGTACTCAAAGGCAACTTTTTGAGCGGTAAATTTTTCAACTTGCTCAAAATTCAGCACGGTATCTCGCAATTTTTTGTACTTTCTGTAATCTTTTAACGCAGCTTCATAATTTTTCTGTTTTCTCAATAGAGTACTCCGAAACAATAAATCCTTATACAAATCTTCTCGATAATGTTCCTTGGTATCAATTTCAATTGCTTTACTAATATACTCAATCGCCAATGGATAATTATCGAGTCTCCTGTAAGCCCTAGCAATATTATTGTATCGAGTCGTCAGAGAATAGCTATCTTCATTGGCTTCCAAATAAGAAATATCTAATAAGTTGAATTCAATGGCTTTTTCATAATTTTTGCGAAAATGTTCCAAAGCAGCACGATTTCCATTTACTTTCACTAGCATTTCACGATCTGCTCTTACTTTTGCAATTTCATACGCCTGGTCATAGTAGTAAGCAGCAGAATCTAACTGATTCATTTTTCGGCATACAACACCTATTTGCATATAGCTCAATGGCAATTCTGAGCTATCCCGAATTGCCTCGCGAAGTACTAATCCTTTCCGAAGATATTTCTTGGCTTGATCGTAGTCTTTTGTATATCGAAAAAGCGCACCAATATTGTGATAATCCGTAGCAATGAATCGCTGATCATCTAATCTGCGATGAATGTCCAGTGCTTTTTGATGACACTCTAAGGCTTTCGTATAATTTGCTTTTAAGCGTTCCATTATAGCAAAGCCTACATAAGTTTGGGCAAGTAGGGTGTCATTTTGAGTATTTTTAGCTGCTTCTTGTGCACTAGTGTAGAAAATCGCGGCTTTTTCGATGTCACTGTAAATATAATAATTGCCTGAATCTATTTGACTAGCAATAAATTCAGTATCCAATCTTTTCTGCCCATTCAAAATTACCGAAAAAAACATACTTAAAAACGTCAAGAAAATAAATGTACATTTTTCATTTTTGCCTAAAACTTGAACGTATTGTAAATAGTGAGTTTTAGGTGAAAACGGAAAATTAGAGTGTACATTTATTTTCTGACTCAGACTTATTACAAAAAGAGAGAACAACTTCATAAATGTGTGAGTGATTTTCATAATGTGATTAGCCGAAGACCTAAAGAGCTAAAAACTGCATACGACCTACAAAGAATCCGCTTGATCCCTGCCCGACTACGATATATCAACTAATCATGGTCAGGCGGGCGTTCGATCTGTGTCCAAAATAAAAACTTCATAACCGCCTATTTTTATATGCCAAAATTAGTTACTCTTTAGCGTAGTAAAAAGAGCCTTTCCAAAATTTTGTCCCCAAAATAATTCAATCCGTCCCTTCAATAGGGTACACAAATTGAAATTATGAAATTTCGTTTCCAAAAATCGCAGAAAGTTTTTTTTCGATGGCGAAAAACTTTCTGCTAGAGGTTTTTTTAGGACGAAAAGCATCAAAATTTGACAAATTTTGATGCTTTTCG
>JBCDFY010000163.1:0-16618 GCA_039176995.1 Bacteroidota bacterium | reverse complement strand
GTCCTCTCGTTTCTAAAAATTAATCCATAGAACATGACTAAATATATTCTCTTAAGCCTTGGTTTATTGTTGACCTTCATTTCTATTGCTCAAAAAGACGAAATCGTAGTGACCAAAGAAACTTTTTACGAAGAAATCATGGAAGGTGAAGCGGCTGATTTTGAAGTAACCGAAGTGCCCGAACAGTGGAAAAATGAGCCGATTGTAGTACTGTGTCAGAAAATCTTTATTTCGCTAGATTGGCAAGGATACAGAGGAATGCAAAAGGCATTAGTCACTCGAAAGCGAATAAAAATCCAAGATGCTTCTGCGCTGGAAGAGTATTCTGAATTTTATTATCAATCTTCGGAATTGATTGGGGTTACGGTCATCAAACCTGATGGAAAAAGCACAGAAATTGATTTGAGTAATGCGGTGAAAGTAGAAACAGAAGTTCCCAAACTATATCGCAACCAGTTTCAGTCGGATAAATATTTCAAAGTTGCCATTCCTAATTTGGAAGTAGGAGATATTGTGGATTTCTATAAAGTATCTACTAATAACAGTAGTTATTCCTTTGAAACCATTTCGCAAATTAGCGGTAGCTATCCTATTGTCTTTCAAAAGATTATTTTGGATTACGAAAAAGACCTTCGAATCAACTATCAAACCTTTAATGATGCTCCTGATTTTGAGCTTTTCCCAAGAAAAGGTGTCGCTTATTCCAACGCTACAAATGCGGATGTACACCGTTATGAATTACTAGACTCCTTGCGGGAAGCACAAGGCACAGAGCGTTGGAATTTTATGAATTTGACAGAGCCAACGATCAAGTTATTTGTGTATTACGATTACAGCAGTAAGGGGAAAATTGCCTCTACCTACGACTGGGGAAAGAACCTTAAAAGCATGGTGGGTTATCAGAGAAATACTACGCTGATTCGCTTGAAAAAAAGCATTAAAAAACGCTTGAAAAAGCTAAATAAAGAATGGGCATCGAAAAATGAGGAAGAAAAAGTAAATACCATTTATCGAGCCATCCGATACGAATTCATAGCACTTCAAGAAGATAAAGAGGATTATGCTTCAATGAGCAGCCGCTACTACTTAAATCTGTTCTCCAATTTTTTGGTGGAATACGACATTAAGCACGATTTAGTCATAGCTACGCCTCGTTATTACGGAAAAATTGGAGAAGTGGTCCTTGCAGATGAGTTGGAATATGGTATTTATTTGCCTTCAACCGATAAGTACTATTGGACAATGGATAATTATACCGTACCAGGAGAATCTAATGATCGAGTGGCAGGTTCTCTAGCATTTGGACATCAAAGAACTTATTATTCGAGTCAACTTCCCAATGATCAAATTGCGCATGATAGCCTAAAAATTCCTTCCACTTCTCCTATTGAAAACAAAAGCCACACCACGATCAACATTAGTATGAATGAAGATCAAAGCCTCAACTTTTCTAACAATGTTACTTACACGGGAGGTTATAAAGAAGATTACTCAAGTTTGTTTTTGGCGAATACCAATTATTTCAAAGAAGAAGGTTTGGCATTGAGTAAAGCTAGTGTACGTGCGAAAGCTGCCAAAAAGGGTAATCAAGAAACTGTTACAGAAGCTCAAAAACGAAAAGAAATTGATGAGTTGAAGCGCGAAGGCATCGAAAGTACGATCAAAAGTGATTTTCAGTTGGAAGAATTGAAAAGCTACAATCTAGTTTCCAAAGGCATCACTAATGAAGAGCCTGCACTTTCAATGGATTATGAATTCATGAGTAAAGGCTACATCAAAAAAGCAGGCAAGAATTTGGTTTTCGAGTTGGGCAGTTTGATTAGTGGACAGGTAGAACTGACCGAAGAAGAAATCGAAGAACGCAAACACGATGTGTATTATGATTTTGCGAGAGCGATTCAAAATGACATCACTTTTGAAATTCCAGAAGGCTATGTAGTAAAAGGTTTGCAGCAATTCAACACACGAGTCGAACATCCACATTGTGCGTTCATTAGTACGGCTAAGCAAGAAGGAAACAAGTTGCTAGTAAGCACTACAAAAGTATATCGCGAGCAAACCATTCCTGTGAGTCATTGGTCAGATTTGGTAGAAATGTTAGAAGCAGCGTACAATTTTTCGCAGAAGAAGGTGATTTTGGCGAAGGGATAGAATTGGTGAATTGCGCATAAAAAATCAGGAAAGGGAGTTGAATTTGTTGGCTTTAGAATCCAATTTATAAGCGTTCTAAACAAATATTTCGGCTCGCTTTCTCCTTTAAAAAACCTTAAATTTAGAGGAAACAGCTATTATGAAATACCTCCTTATTGCTTTCTCCCTTTTCTTGTTTGCTTGCACTCCCGATCAAGTATCCATAATCAATCTGTTTAATACGGATAGACTAGTCATACAAACCTTTACCATTGATCCAGCAACAGATACCATTCTATATGGTAAAGATGGTACGGAACTGCACATCAACAAAAATACATTCGCTGGAACTGCTCCCATCCAAATCGAATTAAAGGAAGCCATCCAGCTAGAAGATATCGTACTCGCAAATTTACATACCTTAGCAACGGATAATGAAATCCTTTCTAGCAATGGCATGATTCACCTAGCCGCAAAAGATGCCAATGGAAAAGAACTCCAATTGGAAAAAGATCAATCTATTAAAGTTATCTTTCCGAATGCTGGAATGCGCGAAGGACTGAAAGTTTTCCAGGGCATAAGTCAAGATGGACAAATTCGCTGGCAAGAAAGTGGGGAATTGGAGAATATTGGGATGTTGGATAGTTTGGCGATTGGGCAAGAGTTGTTTGAAGCCAATTGTGCTCCTTGTCATTCTTCTAATTTAAGGGTGGACGCTACTGGACCAGCTTTAGGAAATGTTCATTTGTTTAGAGAAAGACAGTGGATTCGGGACTTTACTAGAAATTCGCAGAAGATGATTGCGGATGGAGATTCTTTGGCGATGTGCTTATGGCAAGATTGGAAACCGACGGTGATGAATTCCTTCAATTCCTTAAATGACCAAGAAATTGATTTGATTTATCAATACATTGCCAATGAAAGTATTTTGCAAAAGATTGATACGAATGAGGTGGAATACGTCACTAAGTGTTACATCAATCCAGATGCCATTCAAGAACAAGAGGACTGGCTCACTTTTCTGACCAATCTAACCGCGGATACGTCTATTACTCTTACCTTCGAACCCTGGCCTGCTCTTTTCAATACAATGATGAACAGCTTTGAAGCAGAGGAAGTAGGCTGGTTTAATATCGACCGCTTTTTGAACGACTCTAGAGCAAAACCTAGAGCGTTTTATATAAAAATAAACACGTTTGCTTACGACGAAGTATATCCAGGTATCATTTTTCCAAGAGATCAATCTTTCATTTCAACAATTTGGCAAGATAAAGACCTTCATTACTTTTCAAAGTCAAGAGAAGATCGGACAGTTTCCTTTCCTATCGGAGAACCTGCTATTATTATAGCCACTGCACAAAAGGGTGATCAGTATTTCTTCGGCTATAAAGCAATCACCTACGGCGACAATGAAATTGAAGAACTTGAACTGAAAGAATCAAGCGAAAAAGAAATTGAGGAGATGATTAGGCGAATATTGTAACTTCTAATACAATTCTAGTAAGCCGTAACTATCATTGTCTTAAAGTTCATGAATATCTGTCCGATGATTGATTAGAAGTTCAGCAACATTTTTGGTAGACTAATTACCCGTTCTTAATAAGACAATCTTTGGAGGAAAACCTTTCTGTACCAGAAAATACTGAAAGTCTTCATCGTTGGTTATGATAATAGCGTTCTTCTCTTTTGCCCATTTCCAAATTTCAATATCGGCGGCAGGTACAGTAAGCCCTATTTGATCTACATGATCTATATTTTCAAAGACAGGAGAAAGGCGTTGAATTAAACGCCAAGAAAGATTGGTATCCAGTAATAAGTTCATTTACGCAGCAATTGATCTAGTAAATTCTTCTCGACGAGCAGCAAAAGCTAGAGCTGCTAGAATGTGTTCTCGCTTTAAGTTTGGAAAATCCTCTAGTATTTCTTCTTGTGTCATTCCAGATGCCAACCACTGCAAAATATCCAGTACAGCGATTCGTGTACCAACAATACAAGGTCTACCAAATCTAATATCGGGTCTTATACTAATATATTGAGTGAGATCATTCATTATATATCTGCTTTTAATCAGGAACAAAGATATCACACTTAAAGTTTCTGATGATAGTTTTCGACAACCTAACAGATCGAATAAGTTTCACAAGATTCTTTGATAAAAAATTCGTCCATCATCCTTCGCATCCGTCTGCTCCGCTTTCCCATCCTTCAAAAATCCTTTTCTACTAAAACAAAAACCTTTTGTCATCTTCCTTCAGTGAGTTGAATCGCAAATTTGTGGCATCAAATTAAATCACTAGAAAGAATGACACTACAACGATTGTTAATTTTCCTCGCCCTACTAACCATCTTCAGTTGCACCACCAGCAAACCTCACTTCCAAGCAGACGACGATCCAACGCCCGAAGGCAAAAAATGGGTCAAAATAGAAGCCATGTCCGATGAATTTGAGGGCAAAGAGTTGGACAACAAAAAATGGAAAAACACCGAACCTCAAAGATGGGTGGGACGACCACCTGCCATTTTCAAGAAAGATGCGGTTCGACTGGAAGATGGAGAACTTAAAATCACGAACTACCTGCTAGAAGAAACAGAAACCGTAAAAGGCAACACCTTCACTCATTCAGGTGGGATGTTGCGTTCTAAAGAACTACACGTCTATGGCTACTACGAATGTAAAATGAAAGCCTCCAAAACCTTCATGTCCTCCACTTTTTGGCTAATTAACTATCCATCTGGAGAAGGCTGCGAACGGCGAGTGACGGAATTAGATATTCAAGAATGTGTGGGTAGAGTTGTGACCGAAGAAAAGTGGGCGAGCACTTTTGATACGCATATTCATTCCAATACACATCATCGCTATGGTCGTAAAGATTTAGAAGATTGTCCTCCAAGGAATTCCAATGGTCAAAATGTGTCTATTGGTGGATTCGTTCATGATGATTATCATGTCTATGGCGTTTGGTGGAAAAACGAAAAAGAAGCCTTGTTTTATCTTGATGGCGTTTTTCAATACAAAATTACCTTTCCTTCCGATTTCAATTTGCCGATGTTCCTCAATATGGTGACTGAAACTTACAACTGGAATCCTGTGCCAGAAGACGGTGGTTTACTGGGTAGCGAGGAGGAACGAACGACTTCTTATCAGTGGGTACGTTCTTGGGAGTTGACAGATAGGTGATATAGAACAATTGAGTTGATGAATTTCTACTACAAAAAAACAAATCTGTTACCCCTAGATCGAAAGGATACTCTTAACTTAGCAATTCTAACTGATTTAGAATTAATTAGATGCGTACTTTTCAATATCTCACTTTTGCTATCATCGCTTCCTTCTGTTTCGCTTGCAGCCCAAGTCTGCCCGATGAAGTAGAACTCGCAATGGAAAGCCTTCCAGAAGAAGTAGATTTCAATCTTCATGTCAAACCTGTCTTGAGTGACCGTTGCTTCGCTTGTCACGGACCTGATGCTGCTAATATGAAAGCAGGTTTGCGCTTGGATGTAGCAGAAGCAGCTTATGCGCCACTGCCAGATCATCCAAATAAAGTTGCTGTTTCACCTAAGAAATTAGCAAATAGTGAAATGTACCATCGCTTAATTTCGGAAGACCCTGCTACGATCATGCCGCCGCCTGAATCTTCTTTGACCTTGACGCCGCGCGAAAAAGCAATTCTAATCAAATGGATAGAACAAGGCGCAGAATATCAGCCACATTGGGCATTTATGAAGCCCGAACGTCCTAACGTGCCAAATGTGAAAAAAGCAGACTGGATACAGAATCCAATTGACAATTTTGTGCTTAAAACCATAGAAGACAAAAATTGGCAAACCACTCAAAAAGCAGAAAAAGAAATCTTGTTACGTCGTGTGAGTTTTGACCTAATAGGTTTGCCGCCAAGCATTGAAGAGATGGATGCTTTTTTGGCAGACGAAAGCCCAGAGGCTTACGAAAAAGCAGTAGATCGTCTATTGGCTTCTCCGCAATATGGCGAACGTATGGCAACCGATTGGATGGATGTTTCCCGCTTTGCAGATACGCACGGCTATACTGTTGATCGCTATCGAGATATGTCACCCTGGAGAGATTGGGTGATTCAATCCTTCAATGAAAATATGGATTATAAGCAGTTCGTCACTTGGCAATTGGCAGGTGATTTGTTGCCCAATCCAACGCGCGAGCAAATTTTAGCTACTGCTTTCAATCGCAACCATCAGCAGAACATGGAAGGCGGCATTGTGCAAGAAGAATTTCGAGTAGAATACGTTGCTGATCGAACGAACACTTTAGGAACGGCTTTTCTAGGTCTCACGATGGAATGCGCGCGCTGCCACGATCATAAATTTGATCCCATTTCACAGAAAAATTACTTTGAAGTCTTTAGCTTTTTCAATAATATTAACGAAGCGGGACAAATCAGCTGGGATAATGCAATGCCTGTACCAACGATGTTGCTGACCAACGAAAAAGTGGATAGTATTTCGCGCTTCATCAGCAATAAAATAGAAAAACAAAAAACAAATATTGCTCAATTGGGACAAGCCGCTGAACCCAGTTTCCAAGATTGGTTGAGCAACAAACGCCCAAATTTGCAAGCAGGGAAGTACCCCAACCAAATGACAGCGCATTTCAATTTGAATGCAGAATCAATTGTCAATCGTCTTAATCCTAGCCAAAAAGGAACGATGAAACAGCAAGGCGTCAATACCACTATTGTCCCGGATTTACAAAATGGAAAGGAAGGAAAAGGATTACTTTTAGATGGCGATGCTTGGTTGGATTTAGGTACCATTGGCGTTTATGATCGCCACGAACCTTTTTCTATTGGTATTTGGGTCAATATTCCTGAAGGCTTGGAAAATGGCGTATTGTTTCACAAAGGCGTAGGTGCGGCGATATACAATTTGCGAGGTTATCACATTGCACTGAAAGACAATCGCTTAGAACTTATGATGGCGCATACTGCTCCTTACAATACGATCATTGAATACTTGGATGAATTTCCAAGAGAGGAATGGATGCACTTGACCTTGACCTACGATGGCAGTAGCAAAGCCACTGGTTTGAAGCTCTATATGAATGGCAAAGAGACAAAAACCGAAGTAGATAATGATAATTTGTATAAAAATATCCTCTTTAATTTCGACGGACAGCCTGAAGCAGGTTTGCAAATTGGAGCGCGCTGGCGAGGTATTGGAGCTAGAGGTGCGACAGTGGATGAAGTTGCCGTTTTCAATACCGCACTAACTGACTTAGAAGTGCTACAATTGTACGATCAAAAGGCATATCAAACTTTGCTGAAAAAAGGAGCAAATGAGTTGACTACAAAAGAGAAAGCGCAATTCAAAGATTACTATTTGGCGCGTTTTTCTACTCAACGCGCCCAAGAATTGAAAGCCTTGCAACAACTGCACGAGCAGCATAACAATGTGATGGATACGGTGCAAGAAATCATGGTAATGCAAGAAATGGAGAAACCAAAACAAGCCTACATCCTAGAACGCGGACAATATGATATGCACGGCGAGGAAGTCTTTCCCAACACGCCTGAGAATGTACTGCCAATGCCCGAAGGTTTACCCAAAAATCGCTTGGGACTAGCACAATGGCTTTTCCACGAAGACCACCCGCTGACCGCAAGAGTGGCAATGAATCGTATGTGGCAGCAGTTTTTTGGAAATGGTTTAGTCAGCACGTCCAATGATTTTGGAAATCAAGGAACACTGCCCACGCACCCAGAATTGTTGGATTGGCTGTCCGTAGAATTTAGCGAATCAGGCTGGGATATGAAGAACATGGTTAAACTGATCGTCACTTCTGCCACTTATCAGCAGTCTTCCTTAGCCTCTAAGGAATCTGTCAGCAAAGATCCAAACAATGAACTTCTAGCTCGTGGACCATCTGCTCGGCTCACTGCAGAAATGATACGCGATAATGCCTTGGTTGCCAGCGATTTATTAGTCAAAAAAATTGGTGGCGAGAGCGTCCATCCTTATCAACCCGATGGATTGTGGCGCATCAATGGAACAGCTTACAAACAAGACGAAGGCGATAAATTGTACCGTAGAAGTCTATATACGATTTGGAAGCGCACTGTCCCCAATCCAACCCAAGCCACTTTCGATGCGCCCGACCGTGCCAATTGTAATGTGAAGCGACAAAAAACGAGTACACCACTACAAGCCTTGGTCTTGATGAATGATCCCGTTTATGTAGAAGCCGCAAAAGTAATTGGTCAGCGCATTTCCGAAAATGAAACTTTAGAAGCAGGTGTTCAAAATGCCTTCCGCTTGCTCACTGGACGCCATGCGAGTGAGCAAGAATTACAATTGCTCCTGAAATTACAACAAACCGAAAAAACAAAATTTGTAAAAGAAGCCAACAAAATGAAAGGTTGGCTCAACGCAGGTGACTATATTCTGAACGATCAATTCGATGAAACAACTTTGGCTGCGAATACGGTAGTGGCGAGTACGATTTTGAATTCGGATGCGGCGGTGGTGAAGCGGTGATTATGAAATTACTATCAACTACATTATGTCTATTGGTAGCACTATTAAGTTCCACTTCAAAACAGGAGAGTGACTTTACACAAAAGGAAGGATATTATTTTACATACCAAATGAGTTATCGACTAGGAAACTCTGAAATTTGGATGTTAAATTTTTATAGTGGCTTCGTTGAAAAAGAGATGTGGAACAATGATGAAAAAATCCATATCTGTGGCTTTCCAGATAAACAGCCGAGTACTTTTCAGTTAGTAAAACAAGAAAACCAATATATAATAGAAGAAAATTATATAGGTAAAATACTATCAGACCAGAAAACAAAATTGAATAATCTCATTACGTTGCTAAACGAAAGTACAAAAGTGTACTATCATTCAAAGAATAGAAAAACTAAGTTGCAGATAGTTTACGGCTCTTTTAAGTTCAAAGAGACAGAAAGTACGGTAGAAGAGTATGAAAAAGATATATATAGTTCTCCTCATAAGAGAACAAGAATTGATTTTCCCCCAAAATCAAATATCAATACCCTAGAACTGGTTGATTATAAAAGTATCAGGTTCTTGTCGAGCCAAGAGTTGGAAAAGCTAAGAGTTAAAAAGAAACCATGTACTTGACTATACTGTAATGTATTCCATTTATAAAGATTGACATCAGAGATAAGTAATCTAAACTCCAATTAGAGTCAATCATAAAAGATAAAGCCATTAGGAAATTAAGCCTTACTTACCTTAGTGCCTAAGTGGTTTAGAAAGAAATCAAAAACTATGAATCACGACATCCACAACATAGAAAAGAAAGTAAGCCGCAGAAACTTCCTCACCAAAACCTCCATGGGCTTAGGTGCAATGGCATTGGGTTCTCTAATTGGTGGCAATGTGATTGGTCAGCACGCTGCGCCAACAGCGGTAAGTTCTCCAATTGATGGCATACTGAACAATTTGCCACATTTTGCACCAAAAGCAAAGCGCGTTGTCTATCTCTTTATGAGTGGTGGACCCTCGCAAATGGACATTTACGACTACAAACCTGCCTTGGAAAAAATGCACGGCAAAGACTTGCCCGATTCCGTGCGCAAAGGACAGCGATTGACCGGTATGAGTGCTGGACAGTCGGCTTTACCGATGGCAGCTTCCGTTTTTGATTTCCAACAACACGGCAAATCAGGTGCTTGGGTGAGCGAATTGATGCCACACACGGCACAAGTTGTGGATGATTTATGCTTCATCAAGTCCATGTACACCGAAGCGATCAACCACGATCCTGCGATCACCTTTTTGCAATCGGGCAACCAAATCGCGGGGCGACCTTCGATTGGTTCTTGGGTGAGCTATGGTTTGGGTTCGTTGAATAATAACTTGCCAACTTTCATTGTCCTCGTCTCCAAAAATGCGGGTGGCCAGCCGCTCTATGCAAGGCTTTGGGGCAATGGTTTCTTGCCAACACGCCATCAAGGCGTACAATTTCGTTCGGGCAAAGACCCTGTGTTGTTTTTGAACAATCCAGAAGGTTACGATGGCGCAGACCGTCGAAATATGTTGGATTACTTGAAAAAGCTGAATGAATTCCAAAAAGATGCTTACAATGATCCCGAAATTGACAATCGAATCGCGCAGTACGAAATGGCGTATCGAATGCAAACTTCGGTCCCAGAAATCACGGATATGTCCGATGAGTCGGATACTGTTTTTGAACTATATGGCAAAGACAGCCGCGATCCAGGCACTTATGCCGCAAACTGTCTATTGGCGCGTCGCTTGCTAGAAAAAGATGTACGTTTTGTACAATTGTATCATCAAGGATGGGATCAGCACAACTATATCAATGGCGGATTGCGTCATCAATGTAGAAATACCGATCAAGCAACAGCGGCATTGATCAAAGACCTAAAACAGAGAGGTTTACTAGAAGATACGCTCGTTATTTGGGGTGGCGAATTTGGTAGAACCGTTTATTCCCAAGGTAAATTGACGGGACAAAGTTACGGTCGCGATCATCATCCACGTTGCTTCACGGTTTGGATGGCAGGTGCAGGTGTGAAAGGAGGAATGACGTATGGTGAAACGGACGAATTTGGTTACAACATCACCAAAAACCCAGTTCACGTCCACGATTTTCATGCGACTCTGATGCACTTGATGGGCATTGACCACGAACGCTTAACTTACAAATATCAAGGGCGTCGTTTCCGCCTGACGGATGTACATGGTCATGTGGTTAAGCCGATTTTGAGTTGATGTATGAGTAGTAGAATTTATTCCATCTAGTAAAGTTGAGGTATTTTATACAGTAATTAAACTGTTCAATTTTATACAAACCTTTGTTCACAAATGGACAAAGGTTTATTTGTTCTTGGAGATTTTTATCTGAAAATCAAGTAGTTATTATTCGTGGCATAATATTTGGCTGAAAAGAAGATATATTTGTTTCATTGCTTTAGCTGAATTAACATATGCTTCGTACTCACATCAAATTAGCGTTCAGAAGTCTTCGGAAAAATAGACTATTCACCCTCATCAACATCCTTGGACTGACCATTGGAATGTCTGCTACCATTCTGGTTTATATTTGGGTGCAAAACGAATGGACATTTGATAATTTCTACGAAAAAAGTAATCGTCTTCAACGCGTTTATTGCTCCTGGAATGGCGGTGGCGAACAAATTTATATCAATTCTATTCCAATCAGATTACGCGATCAAGCAGAGCAAACGATTCCTGAAATTGAGCGATTTCATTTATTGAGACCCAATTATCGAAGACCTTATTTTCAAACGGAAGAAGGAACAATTTTAGAAGAACGCAGACAAGCATTTGTGACAAAAGATTGGTTTGAAACCTTTGATTATCAAGTAGTAGAAGGCTCAATTGAAGGATTTAAACAAGAAAAATACAGCGCCATCTTAACCGAAACGGCAGCCAAAAAATATTTTGGGAATACGTCTGCACTTGGACAAATTTTAAGTTCAGATTCAAGCAGCTACGTTGTACAAGCCGTTGTCGAAGATCAACCTTCTAATTCTAGTTTTTATCATCAAGTTTATCTGCCTTTGGAGACTTCTTGGAAAGATCAAGCCGCCTACGAAGTAGATTATGAAAGTGGAAACTATAACTTTATCGCCTTCGCGGAAACGGATAAAAGGGTAAATCAAGAAAAATTAGCGACTCAATTGACCAACTTACTCAATGCGCAAGACGAAGACAGTAATAATGAAGTCCATACAGCACCGATTGGCGAGATGCGCTTCAATAAAGAATTGAGGGGCGATTACTTTCCTCATCAGAACAAGGCGACGGTTTATATTTTTGCCATCATCGGCTTCATTATGCTACTCATCGCAGGTTTGAATTATGTCAATCTCTCGACTGCTATCATGAGTAAAAACGTCCAAAATATTGGCGTTAAGAAAGTGATTGGTGCGAACTTCAGACACCTCTTTTCGCAAGTGATGTCCGAAACGACCTTGATTAGTTTGATTGCTTTTGGACTATCGCTACTAGTCGTGAAATTAACCTTACCGAGTTTGAGCAGCTTTATGGATATGGAATTCGAGCTAAGTCTTGCGGATTCCTCCATCTGGCTATTATTGGGAGGTGTCATTTTACTGAGTATTCTCCTAGCTGGCGTTTATCCTGCTTTGATGTCGGCAGGTGCAAAGCCTATTCAACTCCTACGCTCTAAAAATACCCAAGCCAAAGGAACGAGTCTGCGTAATATTCTCGTCACCACCCAGTTCGTTGCCAGCATTGTTGTACTCATTAGCACTTTCGCGATTTATCAGCAATTGCAGTACGTTCAAAACAAAGATGTAGGTTACGACCGTTCAAAAGTCGTTTACATCAATCCACGACTTTGGCGAGGCGAAGGTTCTTGGCCTAATTTTGAAAAGTTTTTGGCTTTCAAAAAGGAACTTGCCAAAATTTCTGGCTTCGAATCTGTCACTTCCACGAGCGTCTCTCTAGCTGAAATTACCGATCAAAATAGCGGTAGTTTGCAATGGGAAGGCAAGCCTGAAGATTTAGTCCCCAATGTCTATCAAATGCGCGCTAATGAAGATTTGCTGAATATATTTAACCTGCAAATGGCAGACGGACGATGGTTTTCAGATGCTCGAAAAGCAGATCAAAAAAATATTATTATCAACGAAAGTGCGGTCAAAGCCTTTGGTATTCCAGAACCAGTAATTGGGCGCAGAAGCAAATTCCAAGGACGTGAAGGGCAAATCGTAGGTGTGGTGAAAGACTTCAATTTTGGAAGTTTGCATCAGAGCGTTTCACCTCTCGTTATTTGGAGTGCAGACGGTCGAGGACACAAAATCTTAGCGAGAATTAGCAACAATGATGTCAAAGAGGCGATGGCACAAGCCACTGTACTATTCAAAGATTTTTTGCCAAACATTGAATTTGAATACACCTTTATCGAAGATGATTTTCTTGCTATGCACGAAGCCGATAATAGGGTAGGGCAACTCTTCTTAATTTTTGCAGCACTGCTCATTTTTGTCTCTTGCTTAGGCTTGTTGGGCTTGGCAGTTTTTGCGGCAGAGCGCAGAGTAAAAGAAATTGGTGTGAGAAAAGTGCTGGGTGCTTCCGTTGCGAATATCGTTGCGCTGCTCTCCAAGGATTTCCTCAAACTGGTTCTCATTGCTCTAGTTGTCGCTTCCCCGATTGCTTATTATTTCATGCAAAATTGGCTAGATAACTTCGCTTATCATATCCAATTACAGTGGTGGATTTTTATAGTCGCAGGTATTGTTGCCATTGCAGTGGCGCTGTTTACGGTCAGCATTCAAAGCGTGAAAGCGGCGCTGGTGAATCCTGTGGAGAGTTTGAGGAATGAGTGAAGGAATGTGGATTTTTACCACATAGTTCATATAGCGTTTTCACATAAGTTACATAGTATATGAAGTCATGCAAATCATATCTGGTAGGATACACAATTTTAGAATTCGTGGAGTCGCATCCGAAAAATCTTTCAAGGAGGATTTTCCGGATGCTCCGAGAGGTTCTTAAGGACGCAAAGCCTCAAAAATATTAACTTTTGAGGCTTTGCGTCCTTAAACCTCTCTAGCAGAAAGCCTTTTCACCTTTGAAAAAAGGCTTTCTGCGATTTTTGGAAAAGAAATCCTAAGGTTTCAATTTGTGTCCACTTCTGAATCATAGATTATGAACCTATACAAGTTCTGCACGAATCCGATATAAGAATTGCTTGAAAACCGATTTTTTACTTTAAAAAACTTGACCCAACCCATGTGCGCTATGTGAATCCACTTATGTGACTATTGTGGTAAAAAACACAAAAATACAACATCATGCTATCACACTACATCAAACTAGCATTCAGAACGATTTGGAAAAACAAGCTCTTTTCCAGTGTCAATATATTTGGTTTAGCCGTTGGAATCGCTTGTTTCCTCTTAGTGGGCGGCTATGTTTGGCAAGAATGGCAAGTGAATAGAGCACTGCGCAATTTGGAAAATCAATACATCATCCAAAGCAAATGGAAGCAGCCCAATATGGGAATCGAAAGCACGACGGTTGGCTATCTTCCGCGCGCCTTGACCGATCATTATGCGCATTTGGTAGCGAATTATTATCGTTTTGATGGACTGACTTCCAATGTGGCAAATGGAGATCAAGTCTTTCGGGAAAACCTGCAAGTTGGAGACAGCACACTCTTGAGTATGTACGGCTTTCTATTGAAATATGGCGATGAAACTACGGCACTGCACGAACCTTATTCTTTAGTGCTAACAACAGAAAGGGCGCGGAAATATTTTGGTCGAGAAGACGTCGTTGGAGAATCGCTCACCATCGAAAATTTTTCAGGAGAGCGACGAAATTTTAAGATCACAGGCGTGTTAGAAAAAAATGCTCAAAACTCTATCACTAATTTCAGTAACAACAACGATAATCACTTTTTCCTGCCCACCAATACTCTCGAATTTTTCAGGCGCAGCATTGATACGTGGCAAAATATTTATACGCTTGGCTATATTGAACTGCAAGATGGAGTCAAAGCAGAACAGCTTGTAGAACCTATGAAACAATTAATTCAAGAACACACACCGTCGCACATTGCAGAAAATTTAGAACCTTATCTCGTTCCACTCAAAAGCTACTATTTGGATGTTGGAAATGGAGCAGTACGCAAAATGATGTACACGCTTTCTGCCATCACTTTTTTCATTTTGCTCATGGCAATTATCAATTTCGTGAACATCGCCGTGAGCAAAGCAGATTTGAGGATGAAAGAAATTGGCGTACGAAAAGTATTGGGAAGTTTGAGAACTGCTTTAATGACTCAATTTTATGTAGAAGCACTGCTGCTTGTCACTTTTTCGACTATGATTGGCTTGAGCATTTACACTTTGGCACGACCAATCGTCAGCAGCTTTTTAAACAACGAGATTTCATCTTTGCTTGATTTTAATTGGCAATTCGGAGTATTATTACTTGGTTTAATTGTTCTGATTTCGCTCTTGGCAGGCACTTATCCCGCCTTGATTATCTCTGGATTCCGACCTATTCAAGCGATGAAAGGACAGTTGACAACAGCAAAAGATAATGCGCTATTACGCAAAAGTTTGCTTGCCTTTCAATTCTTTGTAGCTGCAGTTGTTTTGATGGGGGCGACCATAATCAGTCAGCAAGTTCAGCACTTTTTTAGCAAAGACTTAGGCTATGAGAAAGAACACGTTATTACTGCGCCCGTTTCCAGAGATTGGACGCCCGAAGGCGTACAGAAAATGGAGACTTTCCGAAATCAATTAGCAAATCTTCCTGAAGTTTCGCAAGTATCGCTGTCTTATTCCATTCCAAATGGCAACACCGCAGGACAGCAAGCCCTCTACAAAATGGGCGCAGATTCTACTCAAACCGTAGCCGCAGAATCTATTATGGTGGACGCTAATTATGCCGAAACTTACAATTTAGCAATGGCAGCAGGCGACTTCCACGATCCTAGTAATGCGACTAGACCAGTGGAAGAACTCTTGCTCAACGAAGCAGCCAGCAAAGCCTTAGGTTGGGAAAATCCAGCAGATGCCGTCGGTCAGCAGTTGCGTTTGGTGAACATTCCTGTCCCGTTTACCATCAAAGGCATCATCAAAGATTATCATTACAGTTCCTTGCATGATGCGATACAACCAGCGGTCTTTTTGAGCGTTGGTACCACCAATTTATACCGCTATTTTTCTATCAAATTACAAGCTGGTAACATCAACGAATCCCTAGCAAGTGTACAACAAAAATGGTCGGAATTGATGCCTACTACACCTTTCGATTATCAATTTCAAGACGAAGCCTTTGCGGATTTATACGCTAGAGAAGTTCGACTTCAAAAAGCAGCTTACACGGCTACTTTCCTGGCGGTAATCATCGCACTTTTGGGCGTATTCGGCTTGTTAGCTTTAAGCATTCAAAAGCGTACCAAAGAAATCGGTATCCGGAAAGTGATTGGCGCGCGAGCTTTGCAAATTGTCGTTTTATTCTTGCGCGATTTCTTACCTGTAGTACTCCTAGCGGGCTTATTGGCTTGCCCCATCGCGTGGTACTTTGCTCAACAATGGTTGGACAGCTATACTTATCATATTTCTCTCACTGTGCTTCCATTTTTAAGTACTTTATTGCTGCTTGGAGGCATTACGGTTCTACTTATCGTCTTACAATCCTTCAAAGCAAGTTCGATGAATCCTGTGGAGGCGATTAAGGAGGAGTGAGGGGATGAGTTACTTTGGTTTTAAAATATGGTCATTTGATTGGAGGTTTTATTTTCTTTTTCTAAGACATATTTGAAGTCCTTCCATTCCTTTTGTGCTTCTTCTTCTTCTTCTTCTTCTCCTTGAAGCAAATTATAGACTTTTTGCATGTCGATCCTCATCAAAATATCCTTAGTAATTGGTCTTTTAGCATCAGAGAAAATAATTGATTTTAAAAAACTCTGTACGGTCGAACTATTCAATATTTTCTGTGCAACTTGCGCTTTT
>JBCDFY010000162.1:0-16819 GCA_039176995.1 Bacteroidota bacterium | reverse complement strand
TATCTTGGTACTGCTCGTAAACAAGGCGTAAATGCTTTTGAAGCAATCCGCAGTCTGTTTACCAATGAGGCTATTCCTTATATTTTAATCCGCAATCTTTATTGCTGAATAGTTACATTTTCTTTTATGCAAAACACATAGGCACATAGAGACAAATAGAAGGCATTTTTTTGCAAAAACTGTGTATTCCTACTATGCCTATGTGTTTCATAATCAAATATTTACTACCTTTTCAATACCAACTTTCCTGATTTTACTTCCTCGCCAATACGCACTTGATAAAAGTAAAATCCCTCACTCAAATCTGCTCCCACCGTCCACTGAACTCGATGTTTTCCTGCTGAAAGGATACTACTATTTCCTTGTCCTACTTGCTGTCCTGTACTAGAAAAGAGCCGATAATTTAACTCGCTACTTTGAGTCAATTCTATGTCTATGACAACAAAATCATTAAAAGGATTTGGACTTATGGAATTGATTTTCAGAGTATTGGAGTATTGGTTTTTAGTAGTTGTACTTACCTTAGGTGTTTCTACGATTTTTATCTTTTGGTTGGTTGGTACATCATAGAGAGCTTCTTCTTCGCCCGTTGGCCAAATCACCAATAGCGTATCTATGATCTCCATATCTCCCAAACCCAAATGAACAGGTTTGATACTCTGCGACATAATATTTGCACCGTGATGATAGCGTTGATGGAGGCGTCCTTTACCTTTGGCTTTTACTACTGCGCCGAAGGCATTTTGATTGGAAGTTGTACCTTCTAGTTCAACTTGTAGCCAATTAGTTTGACTGGCACGACCGACATTTTGATATAGATAAGGATGATCATCGGTATTGGAAATCAACATATCCAAATCGCCATCTTCGTCGTAGTCAAAGACTTCTAAGCTCATGCCACTCGCTATACCATCGCAAGCGGCTTGCGTTGACCAATCGGTGAAGCCTTGTTTACCTTGCGCCAGATTGTTTTTGAAGAATTTATTGTTGTAGATCAAACCTTGAAAGCCATTTACCATATACAAATCTTCATCGCCATCGTGGTCGGCATCAAAGAAGTGCGTGCCCCACGCCCAATTACCGTAACCTACATTTTGGGCTTCAAATTCATTAGTGAATACGCCACTTGCATTTCCTGTGTACAATGGATTGGGTAGGAGTTCAGAAATATTGGTGACGTATATGTCAAAGTATCCATCATTATTGTAATCGCCTATTGTAAAGCCCATCCCATTTCCTGTATTTTGCAAGCCGTATTCGTAGGTCGCTTCTCGAAAGGTCTTGCCTGCTTCGTTGATGTACAGGCGACTGAAACCGTAATCATTGTTGACATACAAATCCAACCAACCATCTCCATTTACATCGAAAGCTGCACTACTCCACGCTCTTCGATCATCACCCAATCCTGTTTCGTAGGTTACATTTTGGAAAGTTCCATCACCCAAATTTCGATAGAGTCGATTGGGAGAAAATGCACCATAATCGCTAATGTAGAAGTCTAGAAATCCGTCACGGTCATAATCCCACCACAAACCGCTGGTATTCACACAAGTTGGACATTGTTCCATTTCTGCAATTTTAGGAATTTCTTCAAAAGTGCCATCTCCTTGATTATGAAAGAGTTGTACACTACCTGCATGTGTGAGTAGCAAATCAGGAAAACCATCATTGTCGTAATCCCCCCAAGCTGCGCCTAGTTTGTTAGCTCTTAGCGAAGGGTCGCTGTATTGTTCTCGGAAACCTGCTGCTTCGGTTGCATCTTCAAACCAACCGCTGCCTTTATTTTCGAGCAAACGACTCCAAGTTTCGGGTTTTCCGCGCTCGTATTCCTCGTAGGCGACCATAAAAATGTCTAAATCGCCATCTTGGTCATAGTCAGCAACGGCATTGCCGTAGTTGTTTTTCATTTTGGCGAGGTCGCGGATGAAGATTTCTTGGAAGGCTTGGGCGTGGCCTTTTTGCGCGCAGAGAAGGAGGATGAAAGGCACGCAAAGATGCAAAGACGCAAAGTTTTTGTTATTTATGTTTTGAACTTTCATGACTTTATCTTTTTACAGATTTGGTTTTTTGAACTTGTACTTGATACTTGCGCTCGAACTTTATGATTCTATATGTTTCAAGATCAGCAATTTAACTACTCCTTGATTACTCGCTACCAATAAGCCTTTTCGATCTCCTAATAACTGAATCCACTGCATATCGCGTACATCATCTTTCAATAGTAGTCCGCTTTTTTCATAGGCTAAGGCTTCAAAATCACCTGTTTCATTGCCTAGTAAAACAAAGCCTGAACCAGCATCATATCGAATGGTTTCTGTCTCTGTAGCGAAGAAGTTCCCTGCGCCGATGAGGTCTAGATAACCATCTTGGTTGATGTCTATTGCCAGGCTTTGTATAAGTGGACTGAGTTGTGCTACTGTTGGTAAATATTGGAACTCAAACTTACCGTTTCCTTTATTTTTTAGGAGTAAACTGCCAAATTCATAGGCTTCGTAGTGCAGAGCATTTTCTAGTTTTTCTACATCATAAATTTCGGTCATATTTGCATTGGCAAAACTGGTGAAATCTCCAAATTTGTTAGCGATAAAGGGCATTTGCTGACTGCTGCATTCGCGTCCTCGCACAGGTACTAATTCGCCTTGATTTTTTTTAGAAAGGACGATATCACCTGTTCCATTTTCATCGAAATCAGTGTAGTAGATGTGCAGTGGTTTGCTTACGTTGGGCTGGTATTTATTGTTTTTACCGATGTTTCCAAGGATATAATCTGTATCTCCATCTGCGTCAATGTCACTTGCGGTGATGCTTTGCCACCAACCAGATGAGTGTTTGAATGTTTGATTGTTCAATTGTTTGAAATGACCATTTTCATTACTGAAAATCGTTATTGGCATCCATTCGCCGACTACTATTAAGTCCTCATCACCATCGTGGTCGTAATCGGAAAATAATAGGTCGGTTATCATACCGATTTTAGAGAAGTTGGGAGCGATTTTTCCCGTAGCATCTATAAATTTATCGCCTTGATTTTCAAGGATATAACTTCTCGGTGGGCTTGGATAGTTGCCTGCTACTACTCTACCGCCAATCACTAAATCTAGGTCTCCATCACGGTCTATATCGTTAGCTGTGACGGTGCTGCCGCTTGCTGTAATTTTGGGTAAAGCATCTGTTTTCTTGGTGAAATTTCCTTTACTATCGTTGAGATATAGACGGTCTTGATACATTCGTTCGTCAATAAATTCATTACTGCCACTGACGATATATAAATCCAAATCGCCATCTTGGTCAGCATCAAAAAAGAGAGATTTTTGGTCTTCGTATTTTGCATCTTGGGTAAAGATAGTTTCGCTACTTTTAGTAAAACTTTGGTTGGTATTTTGAAGATAGAGCATTCCTGCGAAACTTGCCGAACCACCAATGTAAAAATCATCTAAGCCATCTGCGTTGACATCGGCGACGGAAATAAATGGTCCATTTTCGGAGAGTTTGTGTGGTAGTAGGAGTTCCTTGTCAAAGTCGTTGTAGTCTTTTTCTGAATGGAAATGTTGGAGTTGAAAAAGGGCGGTTGCGTCTTCAAAAAGGGGTTGGGGTTTAGTTTTTTGGAGTGGCTTCAGAGTTGCTTGTTCATAATTTAATTTTATGGTGCTATTGATTTTGGGAGTATTGATTTTACTAATTTTTCCATCGGGCCATACTACCCGTAGGACATCTATTTTTTGAGTTGTTCCTAATCCAAAATGTAAAGTGTAATCGACGGTAGAGAGATAGCCTCTAGCGGGTTGCATATTTATTTTTTGTTGCTTCCCATCATAAAAAATACTCACTACTGCACCTATAGCGTTGCGATTTTTATCGGAGCCTATCAATTTGATTTTCAAATAGTTATTACTCGTTTTTTGAGCGCAAAAATTTTCGTAAATCAAAGAAGACTCATTCAAATTATTGACGACTAAATCCAAATCACCATCTAAATCCAAGTCTGCGTAAGCCGCGCCATTGGAATTACTGTTATTTTGAATTCCCCATTGTTCGCTTTGATTTTCAAAAGTTAAATCCCTCTTATTTTGGAAGAGAAAATTACTCACTTTGGTTTGCGGAATATCGCTAAGCAAATCATCAAAGTAGTTGCGCTCTTCTTGCTCATCGTAGCTGGCTTTTTTGGCTAAAAAATCGTTGTCAATAATGTCGCGATAAATGCCATTAGTGACGAAAATATCTTTGTAGCCGTCGTTATCAAAATCTGCAAGCAAGGGCGACCATGACCAATCGGTTTTGGCAACACCTGCTGCTTGAGCTATATCTGCGAAGCTGTTTTGTCCGACATTGAGTTGCAAAGTGTTACTCGAATAAGGATAGTGATAACCGCGCCGAATGATCGTCTGAAAATTTTCAGTACTCATGCTGCCCATATTCCGCTTGGAACGCACATGACCATTCATCGCCATATCGGCTACGTAGAGGTCATTTTTTCCATCGTTGTTGATGTCGGCATAATCCGTTCCCATTGAGTAGAAGGAAATGTGTCGAAAATGCTGCTGAATTTCGTCTTTGAAAGTACCGTCGCCTTGGTTGATGTAGAGTAAATCGGGTTTGATGAAGTCGTTGGCTACATAAATATCAGGTAGATTATCATCATTGAAGTCACCAATCGCAGCACTCAAGCCCCAAGAACGATTTAATATACCTGCCGATGTCGTCACATCTTCAAATTTACCATTGCCATTATTGCGATAGAGTTTATCTGAAAATTCATAATGAAAGCCATCTTCATTTTGCTTGCCCGTCATGATCTTATTGATATTGGGCCAGTCGATTGGATGATTGACGAGATACATATCCAAATCTTCATCCGCATCCATATCAAAAAAATAGGCTTGATTGGAGAAGGAAATATCTGCTAGTCCATACTCAGTGGCTTTTTCGGTAAAGGTCAGATTACCATTATTGATAAACAATTGATTGGTGCGATAACGCTCGCTATCCATGCCTGATTTGCAGACGTAAATATCCAACCAACCATCGTTGTTAATATCAATAAAATTGACACCTGTGGTAATGCCAAAATCACCTTCCACTCCTGCGATTAGACTAATATCTTCGAATTGGAGGTCACCTTTGTTGAGGAACAATTTGTTTTTACCTGTAGTAGCAGCGAAGTAAATGTCAGGTAAGTCGTCATTGTTGACATCACCTACAGCAACGCCGCTTCCATTGTAATAGTAGAGGTAATTGAGGATGTTGATGCGGTTATTTTCGACGATTTTATTCTCGAAGTGGAGGTTGGTTTCAGATGCGGTGCGCTCTTGGAAAAGTTGGATGTTGCTAGTATCAATAGGTAGGTTTTGATCTATTGGATTTTTGTTGCTACAAGCGATTAGGAGTAGCAGAAATATTGAATATAGAATAGAATTAGGCGTATTCAGAAAAACTTTAGATGTATTAATTCTTAACACAATAGACTTAAATATTAAACACATAGGCACAGTAGGAACACATAGTTTTATAAAATTAATTTCTATGTGTCTCTATGTGCCTATTGTGTTTCCAAAAAATATATCAGCTTAGTTTTCCTAAGCATACTTCATGTATTCTAATGCGCAGGATCTTGCACCAAGACATCAGGTTGCAAATCCAACTGAATTTGTGGCACTGGCCAGTGGTCATCTTTGCCATCGTTATATACTGCGCCGTTCATCCATGGTCTTAGTCCATTTTCACTTTCTAGATATTGGGTCAAAGTTTCTGTATCAATACCCCAACGTACCAAATCAAAGAAGCGCATACCTTCTAATGCAAACTCTAGACGCATTTCGTGTCTAACCGCTTTTCGCGCATATTCCTGACTAGGGAAAGACTCATAAAGTCCTAGATTGTAGTTTGCAGCAGGCTGTGTTTCATCAATATCAAGTGTGAAACCAGCCGCAAAATTGGTATTGCTGATTTTACCCATTACAATATCGTCCGAAGCGCGTTCTCTGATTTGATTGACCAAATTTTTAGCCAACTCCAAATCTCCTTCTTCCGCAGCTACTTCAGCTCTCCAAAGGATGACGTGCGATAAACGGAATAGGTTGAAGTTGTCACCGTTCAAACCACCTGCCCACCACCAATCAGAAGTCTTGATGCTTCCTTCATTACGCTTAAAAAAGTGAATTTTCTTATTCAAGAATGGTCCCATTCCTTGCTGATCTAACATCCAGTCGCTTCCAGTGAAAGGTCCCCAATCTAGGAACATTACCCCTCGACGGGCAATCGTCCAATCCACACGAGGATCTAAGGTTTGATCGGTCGGTGTAAATTCTTCGTTGAAAAGAATATTGTGATCTTCTCTCAATAAATCATCTTGGAAATTATCCAACAGGGGCAGTCCATTTTCATCTACTTTGAACGCATTGAATAAATCAAAGGAAGGAGCAGAATAATCGCAGCAAAATCCAATCTTTCTGGAAAACAAAGTCTGATGATCTAGACCAGAGTTAGCAACTCCTGCTCCATCATTTACAGAATACTGAATCTCGAAGATGCTTTCTTTATTATTTTGGAACTCCTCGTTGTGATTATCATAGAAATGCTCCATCAATTCGAATGGACCATTATTGATGATGTCATCCAAGTAAGGTTTAGCGGCAGCGTATTCTTGTTGAAAGAGATGAACTCTAGCTAAAAAAGCCTTCGCCGCCCAACGCGAAGCTCGTGCAATTTCTCTAGGTGCTTCTTCCATATTGTTGTCAATTCCCCATTTGATGTCTGCCTCAATATCGTCCCAGATTTCCTTATCATTAGAAACCGTCAATGGATCAACATCTTCAGTGATGTAAGGCACTTTTTCAAACTTAATGCGCGATTGGAAATGATACCAAGCCCTTAGAAATCTCGCCTCCGCTTCGATTTGGCGAGCAGCATCTGCATTGATTTTATCGCCTGCCGCGCGCAAGGTTCTTATTACATCATTCGTTCTTGCTACGGCATCGAAATTACGCACCCAAGCTTGATTTAACCATTGATTATCAGAGGTTACTTCATAACGCTCAATATTATTGACTTCTGCCCAACCACCGGTTTGGTCACCTCTGTACATATCATCAGATGGTACATCACCCCAAATCCAGTTAGTTCCAGAAGAAGCTCCTTGTTGTCCGTCAATAGCATCCCCTTGCGCATAACCATCTAGTAGGGAATAAGCGGCAATCAAAAGCGCATTTGCGCCTTCTTCGGTTTGTAAAACAACTTCATTGACCGTACCAATAGGCTCTCTATTTAGAAAGTCCTCGTTGCATCCAAAAAGAAAAACGAGGGACAGCAATGGTAATACTATCTTGACTATATTTTTCATATTTTTTCTTTTATAAATTTTATTGAATTAGATGTTCCTATTCATGAAAATCACAAAGAAATCATGAATGCTTAATTTTATACAAAAAACTGAAATTCAATAAGATAAATGTCAGTTGTATGCAAGTTTTACAAGGAAGTACTCAATTCAATATCTAAACCGAAAATTATTGAGCTTGCAATCAATTTTCAGGCTATAAATGAAGAAAATTGAGTACTCCTGATTTCGTTACAGTGTAATATTCAATCCAACCATAAATCGCTGAGCTGCTGGCCAGACACCTATATCTACCCCTCGATTGATGTCTGCACCAATAACTTCTGGATTCAAACCAGAGTAACCTGTAATCGTAAATAAATTTTCTGCCAGTACATACAAGCGGAAGCCACTCATTCTCATTTTACTTAGCATGCTTTGTGGCAAATTGTAGCCCAACTGAATATTTTGCATGCGTAAGAAAGAACCATCTTCGATATATTCGGTAGAAGCATTTTGCTCAAAAGCAGTAGTACTAGAAGCTTTAGGTAAAATGGCATCTTCGTTATTATCTAGGAAAGGACTTCCCCAAGAACGGTACAAACGATCTGGTGATTTTGGTCCTTGAAATAGTCCATAATCACGGAAACGAGAAGTATAATTCACCAAGTCATTACCTACACTCGCATAAAGCGTTGCATTAAAATCGAAGCCTTTGTATTCTAATCCAAGACGGAGTCCCGCTGTAAAATCAGGATGTGGATTACCAATGAATGTTCTATCGGCTGGTGTAATGATGCCATCACCATCTACATCTCTAATAATCAAATTACCAGGTGCATTGTAAGAACCATTTTCAGGATGTGCATCTGCTTCAGCTTCTGTTTGGAAAATACCATCTACCACATAGCCATAAAATTCAGGGAAGGAATGTCCTGCTTCCGCTCTGGTATAAATTTGTCCTCTCAAATCTCGTCCTGGAATGAAGTCATTGTCAATACCAGAAAGTTCTGTAATTTCATTTCTGTAAGCAGTTAAAGTTGCTGCTACTGTAAACGGTAGGCTACGTCCAATTTTTCCTCTGTAATCCAATGTCAAATCAATTCCTGTATTTTCCATGGCGCCGATATTGACCGCTGGAGGAATCGCTAAACCAACCACACCGGGAACGGGTACATTGAACAACATATCTTCGGTGTTCTTGCTCCAAAGATCAATGGTCACATCCAAGCTATTGAAAAGCGTTGCATCTATCGCAATATTACTACTGGTTGTGGTTTCCCATTTTGCATTTGGATTGCCAATCGCTAATGACTGATACCCTAAAGTAATATTATTATCAGAACCATCAATGGCGTAGAAAGAACCGCCAGGATTGGAGGCAAAAGTAGAGAAAGAGTTGTAAGGATTATTGGTTCGATCATTACCTGATTGTCCCCAACTTCCTCTTAGTTTTAAATCATTGATCCAGCCAATACCAGACATGAAGGCTTCTTCACTCAATCTCCATGCTGCCGAGAAGGCAGGAAAAATACCAAATTTGTCATCTCCCAAAACGGAAGAACCGTCTCTTCTCAAAGTTGCGTCGAATAAATATCTGGATTGGTAGTTGTACTGGATGCGACCGAATTGAGAAAGCGTAGAAGTTTCAAAGGCAGAACCACCATTTTGCTGGTTACCTTCTCCTGAGTTTAATACTAAGAAATTCAAGTCATTAGAAAAGAATCCATCTCTTGAAGCAGAGAGTCCATCTCCTCTAGCTTCCCGCATTTCTGCTCCCAATAAGATACCAATATTGTGGACGTCATTGAAGGTCTTATTATAATTCAAAGTATTTGACCAGTTCCAAATGATGCTACTGCCAACACCTCTGGAAAGCGCCGTTGTTCTAGCACCGTTGGTATCTTCGAAGGCAGGTAAACGAGGGAAAAAATTACTGCCATTGTTCACATTATATCCAAATAGCGTTTTGATACTCATCCCTTCTATTAGTAATGCCTCCGCAAAGAAGTTACCAGAAATACCGAAATTCCTATTGTAGTTATCTTTTTGTCTGAATAACTGTCCCAATGGATTTGGACCATCGTTTAAAGAACCACCTACGACACCTCCAGCAAAATTACCACCTTCATCATAAACAGGAATCAATGGACTCACTTCGTTAATCAATCGGAAGATACCATTGTTGTTGTTTTGGTTGTATCCTTTATTTTGAGTGAAATTCACAGATAAAGTCTCTCCAACTCTTAGCCACTTTGCTACCTTGGAGGTCACATTGGAACGAAGTGCATAACGTGAAAACTTAGTGTATTGCAAAAGTCCTTCTTCTTCCAAATAAGAACCTACAAAAGCATACTGCGTATTTTCAGAACCACCCGTGACTGAGATATTGTAATCTTGTGTGACACCATTTTGATAGATGACATCCAGCCAATCTGTACCTGTTTGGCTTGCCAAGGTGGTCGGATAGTTTTGCTGATTGTAAAGAGACAAATCAGTGGAAGGATCACCGATAGATGCGCCATTTGGAAACAAGAAGTCATTCAATATTGGCTGATCTCCTGAACCAAAGTGCGGATGTGCAGGATCGATCCCGTCATTGGTTTGCTCTAGCCACAACATCTGACCAATTTCATTTGGATCGGTAGAAATGTCATATTTAGAAACTGGCGAGATGAATCCTGTTCTTAGACTAAATTCAATATTTGGCTTTTGATTGGCTTTTCCGCCCTTGGTGGTCACCAAAATCACCCCATTTGCTCCCCTAGCACCATAAATTGCAGTAGCGGAAGCATCTTTTAGTACTTGAATGGATTCTACTTGTGCAGGTGGCGGCTGTGGTGCATCGAAAATACCATCCACTACCCAAAGAGGTCCGTTATTATTGATCGTCCCTAATCCACGAATACGAATCTGCGCTCCTGACCCGGGGTTTGTTCCCATTACTACGGTCAAACCAGAGGTACTTCCTTGTAGCGATCTAGATAGATTCGCTGTTGCTTGCTGATTTACATAGTCTTTATTAACAGAAGTCACTGCGCCAGAAATATCGCCTTTGCGGCGAGTGCCATAGCCGACTACGACTACTTCGTCTAGTGCTTGAGCATCTTCCTCCATGTAGACATTAATGTTAGACTGCCCATTGACGGCAATTTCTTGTGTAACATAGCCTGTATAGCTGAAGATCAAGACGGCGTCTGCTGGTGCTTGTAAGGAATAATTACCCTCTGTATCCGTGATTGTTCCAGTGGAAGTACTTTGTACTAGTACATTAACGCCAATTAAAGATACTCCTTCGGAGGAGACATTACCTTCTATTTGGATATTTTGAGCGTAGATAAAATTAGAAAAGAAAAAGAGTGCTAAGAGCATTTGTAGTAGCCTACTTTTTCTATTCGCTGTTTTTCGTTTTGAAAACATAATCAGTGAATTTTTAGCGATTTCAGTTTGTAAATAGTTTATGCTAGATTAGATCAATCCATTAATGGATTACAATTGATTTTTGAAAAAAAAATATCAATTAATCTATCCTTTACGCAATTTTATTTTGTGTAAATAAACTTGTGCAAGAAAAGATTTTTATTTCTCACCACAAGGGAAACATAACTAGATAAAAACTATACAAAAGAATTAGTGTAGGTGAAAATAGACTGATTATCAGATCCTTACATCAATTTTCTTTTTGTTCAAACTGGTTGTTTTCTAGTGGAAACTGTACAGAAAATTTACTTTCTACTCTTTCAATTTTGACAACTCCATTGAAGAGACTTTTTCATTGAACAGGAAGGAAGATTTTGCTTAAAAGCATCCATGATAGTGGGAAGTTATTTTCAAGGTGAATTAGACTAGACTTTATCTAGACATTGAAGAGCTTGGAAGGAAAAAATTAATGCGCTTTATTGATAATCATAGATATTGTCTGGTGGAGGGTTGATGTAGAAATTAATCCATTGTGTCTTTCATTAGATGTTACAAATCCATCACAAAATGACATTTGCAGAAAATGATTTCTTAAAGTTCTAGTTAAATCCATATTTTGCCTCAAGAATGCCGATTACAAACTATCTCCAACATCCCTTTTCTCATCATCAAAGCAAAAATAAGACCATTGTCACTTGTCAGTAGTACTGCTTTCAAAGGAAGAATGGTCACAGAATAAACTATATTAAACATGAAACAATTCACGATTTATCTCTCATTTCTCCTTTTCGTTTTTTCACTCAACTCCTGTGAGACTCAACAGGCAAATGCTAAAGCAGAAAGCAATTTAACCAAAAGTTCAGAGCCTTCGCAAGATGGCTTCCCGTTTGTGTTGCCCAAAGAAAAACCTGATCGAAAAATGAGTGCTGCGATGGAACGCAATTACGATAACTATCCTGCTGCGCGTCCAGAAGACAACGAATTGTACTCCCAATTTCGCTATACCGAACTCAAAGGCTTTGACTACAATGACGGCGATGGAACGATTACAAGACGCGATCCCTCCAAGGTAATTTTTGCCAATGGCAAATACTACGTTTGGTACACGCATCGTGAAACGCCTTCACCTCCAAGAGGTGCAGCAAAAAGTACGGAAACCATTCCTTCTAGCGATTGGGATTTGGCAGAAATTTGGTACGCTACGAGCGAAGATGGGTTTACTTGGGAAGAACAAGGCGTTGCCATCCCGCGTCCTCCAAAACCCAATGTAGGCTGGCGTTCGGTTTCCACAACCGATATTTTGGTTTGGAAAGGCAAATATTACCTTTATTATCAAGGATTTATGGAAGCAAGTGGCAAGAGAGGAGACGATTGTCCAGTAGCCGTTTCTTACGCCGATTCTCCCGACGGACCTTGGACGCCGCATAACGAAATTGTTATTCCCAACGGTGGCGAAGGCGAATGGGATCAATATTCCATCCACGATCCATATCCTTTGGTGTATAAAGACAAAATCTACCTTTATTATAAGTCAGATTTTGATGGTGATCCTCGTTTAGTGCGTATGCAAGGATTAGCAATGGCGGATAACCCACTTGGCCCTTTTGAAAAACATCCTTTGAATCCTGTGTTGGCTTCGGGACACGAAACTACCCTTTTCCCTTTCAAAGAAGGTATTGCTGCGCTAGTCATCAAAGATGGAAACGAACATTTTACCGTTCAGTATGCAGAAGACGGGGTCAACTTTGAAATAGCTTCCATTACTTCTATCATGCCAATCGCCGCTGGACCTTATGTTCCAGATGCTTTCACCAACACCAAAGATGGCAGAGGCATCACTTGGGGAATCGCACACGTCACCAATGCCAACAAAGAACGAGGCAAACAGCATTCCATTCTCTTACGCTTCGATTGTGATTTGAGTTTAGATGTGGATGACCAAGAGATGAAGCAGCATTCTCATACCTATGGCTATAAACCCGATTTTTTTTATCGCTTTGGTTTGAGTGGTAAGCAGAGGGAAAGGATTGGGAAGATGAATGAAGAAGTGGAAAATAAGTCAGAATAAGGATCGCTTCGCTGTAAGACTGTTTTTAACTATCAGATAGGGCGAAAGTATCTGGAAAATTCTTCTTCTATTAATACAGGACTTTGCGTGTGTACGACAAATTGCACTTTTACGGAAGATTGGGGTAACAGAAAACTCTAATCTCTGCTCTTGTCAACTCATGGCGGCATCGAACCGCCATGAGTTGATCAGGGTTTACTAAGGATAAAAAATGGCTGTCCGCCATTTTTTATCCTTAGTAAACCCTGATGGATTTGGATGGACTCGACGTCCATTCAAATCCAAAACAAGTCGCTCCTAGAAGGTATTATTTGATATTTGTGCAGTTTGGAATACGTATTTTGAAAGTCACTTTTCGTCCTGTTGAGTGTATATTTGAGAAATTAAACAAAATGAACAAACCAACACGCAAACGCTACCAAATACTCGCTTTGGTCTTTATTACGGTGGTTATCAACTATTTAGATCGAAGCAATATTTCCGTAGCAGCTTTTGCTATTCGAGAAGACTTAGGTCTATCAACTGTGCAAATGGGTTTGATTTTTTCGGCTTTTGCTTGGACCTATTCTACCTTACAAATTCCGGGTGGCATCATGGTAGATCGCGTTCGCGCTAGAATTCTCTATCCGATCATCTTGATTTTGTGGTCAACCGCCACTTTGGTACAAGGCTTTATTAGTTCCGTAGCCGCTTTCATTGGTTGTCGGGCTGCAATTGGTGTTTTCGAAGCCCCCTCCTACCCTATGAATAATAAGATTGTGACGAGTTGGTTTCCAGAAAAAGAGCGCGCCAGTGCCATTGCAGTCTATACTTCTGGGCAGTTCATTGGTTTGGCTTTTTTGACGCCTGCTCTGGTTTTGATTCAGAGTTATTTAGGTTGGAGAGGTTTGTTTATTGTTTCGGGAATCATTGGCATCGCTTGGGCAGCGATTTGGTATTTTGCTTATCGCGATCCTAAGGAGCATAAACGTGTCAATCAGGAAGAATTGGATTACATCGCAGAAGGCGGAGGCTTGGTGGATGGCAGTTCAGACAAGAAGGAAAAGCAGCAATTCACTTGGTCAGATTTTAAGCAAGCCTTTGTGCATCGCAAGTTGTGGGGCGTGTACATTGGGCAATTTTGTATGGGAGCACTTTTTGTCTTTTTCCTCACTTGGTTTCCAACCTATTTGGTGGAATATCGCGGCTTAGATTTTATCAAATCTGGGTTCTTAGCCTCCTTGCCATTCCTTGCTGCTTTTGTCGGCGTTTTGCTTTCAGGCTTCACTTCTGATTATTTGGTTCTTAAAGGATTTTCTAATGAAATCGCGCGCAAAGCACCAATTTTGCTAGGGATGTTGCTCTCCATGGCAATCATCGGTGCGAATTATACCGATTCTACCACGCTCATTATTCTCTCGCTTTCCATCGCCTTTTTTGGCAATGGTTTGGCATCTATCGGTTGGGTGTTCATTTCGCTTTTAGCCCCCAAAAAACTAATTGGTCTAGTAGGCGGCGTTTTCAATTTTATTGGTGGACTTTCTGCCGTTGCTACACCGATTATCATTGGCTATCTAGTCGAAGATGGAAAATTTGAACCTGCCCTATTTTACATTGGAGCAATGGCATTTTTAGGATTTTGTAGTTATTTGTTTTTGATTGGGAAAGTGGAACGAATTGAGACTTAAAGACTTTGTTCTCCCTTTGCTACATGCGTTGTTACTCTTTTGCCTTCAAATCTTCTAATGTATTGATAATCGTCATTTTTATATTGATGTGTTAATCCCCATTCTAGAGCTGCAAAAGGTTCAGTAGCTGCATTTTTTAAGGTTCGATTCAAGCCAATGGCATGAGGCGCGCCTTTGATGACGGACATAATTTCAAAGTTGATGCCATCGGGTGACCATTGGATCGTATTTTTTTCTGGTCCGTCCGTCGTGATTAAAGAAGCTATACCATCACCGTATTTCCAGACGCAGATTTCGTGTCCACTATTGGAAATTGGGTTGTAGGGTGATTTGACATATGGCCCAAGTGGATGGTCAGCAATCGCTAGACCATGGCGAATTTGTCGCCCACCGAAGGTAATTTCTTCACCCATCTGCTCTCCTTTATAGTAGAGGTAGAATTTCTCCTTATAATGCAGCAAACAAGGATCGTGTACTTTGTGGCTATCAAAATCCCCTTTACGTACTACTTTGAAGCGATTGTCTTCTTCGCCTAGCCAAATTCCGTTATCTGCAGGACTCAAAATGGGTGTTTCTGATTTTATCCAAGGTCCATAAGGCGAATCTGCCCAAGCAATACCTACTTGATTTTTTACGCGTACCGTATAAGGCGACTTTACAGTTTGATAAGTCAAGTAGTACTTACCTTCATGTTCCAAAATTTCCGTTGTGAAAACCGAACGATCATCGTAGTTACCTTCCTCGCCTCTTCCTACTGCCAAGCCCTCTTCTTTCCAAGTCCAACCATCTTCCGAAGTTGCATACCAGATATCACATCTATCCCACGGGAAGACTTTTTCTTCTTCAATATTTCCTGCAAAGCCATCCGTCGTACCTATACTTCTTGAGTACCAAACGAAATACTTTCCATCGTGCTGAATAATTGCACTTGGATCCCTTCGCACTACTCCTTCTTCATAAGCTAAATCGCCTTTTAAATCAAAAACTTCAAATTCACCAAACCATTCATTACTCCATCTTTCCCATTCCAAAGCGCGTTTGGAGGCAGCACTGAGTTTATCTCTATTGGTGATACCTAGACGTTCAAAATGTTCCTCGCTGTACTTATCCATCTTTTTTGTTTGCTTAAAAATAAAATTTAACATTTGTATGTCTAGTACAAAATACTGGTATAAACCTGACTAAAGTTTCAAATTGACTAGACAAGTACTAGACATTCATAAATATATAGTGTATAGAAGTAGCTAATTTTTTAGATTTGTTTGGCTATCAGCGATCGAAGCAAACAAAAATTTTGAATTTTATGATTGCTATAACTAGACAGATCATTTTTATAGAACTCTTCTTATTTCCATTTCTAGTTTCAGCCAAAGTTCAGTTGGATAATGCTATAAGTGATTTTCAATCCTATGAACAATGGACAGCACAAATCAAACAAATTCGTTATGAATCACCTGATAGTGCAATTCAGTTTTGCCAACAATCTTATGAATTTTTCATAGCCCAAAAAGACACTTTGTCTGCTGTGCGATCTTTAGTAGAGAAAGCCGCTATTTATGGACACAAAGCAAATTACCAATCTGCATATGATAATCTTTGGAAAGCATTGCTCTTGGCAGATTTTTCAATAGATGAAAGAAGTAAAGCTGAAGTATATATTAATCTGGGTAGATATTATAGTTTTTACAAAAGAGAAGAAAAAGCAGTAGATTATTTTCAGCGTGTATTAAATATTAGTAGAGCACTAGAAAAAGAAACGGAGTGGAGTAAAGCAAATTTGGCGGAGGGGTACTATGCTTTATGCTCTACTTACAGGGAATTAAATAAACCTAACAAAGCAAAAATCTACTTAGATAGTTGTCTAATTCATGGGCGTAAGATGAATCCTTATTTGAAATTTGAGGAGGCTTACATAAAAAATGCTACTGGTAAACATAGAGAAGCTTTGGATATTATGCTTAGCATTCAATCTTGGATGGAAAATAATAGTCCTGGCTATCAGGTGCTTCTATTTGCTTATACAGGAGATGCTCATCTTGCTTTGGAGGATATGGATAGTGCGGAGACTTACTATAAAAAATCTTTAGCGGTTGCAGATCAATATAAAAGCCATCTTGATTTTATTCCTACCGTTTACGAACGCTTATCCAATTTATATCAATCGAAAGGAGATTTTCAAAAGGCTTTTATCAACCTTCAAAAAATGAAGGAATTGGATTTACAATTCTTCGATAGTAGAAGTCCAAACAATCGTTCTCTACTAGAAATAAAGGACGAATTTAGATTAGAAAAAGAAAAGCAGAAACAGCTGATTCAACAGCAGCGCTTAGCAGCATTGGAGCATCAAGAACG